>JAITLH010000026.1 GCA_031277995.1 Deltaproteobacteria bacterium | reverse complement strand
CCACCCCCACGAATCGACCCACGAAAACCAGATCCACGGTATGGTAGAGAAGTTGAATCAAGCCGCTAAAAAACAAGGGCAAAGCGAAGAAAACGATACTTTTACCGACCGGACCCTGGGTTAGCTTGGAGGTTTTGTCACTCATGACCGATTTATCACCTTTAAAATTACAATATCTAAGTCAATGATGAAACGTTCATCGCATGGGATTGTCAAACAAGAATTTAAAATCAAACGCTCTTAAGCGTTTATTTTAGATGGGAGTTAAATTTTAACCTAAAAGCTTATTAATACTCATAAAACTACTAAAATATTCCTGTTTTAGATTGACGATATTTGATTTCCATTCAATAAAAAACCATGGCTAGGGCGCGCTTTTTGGCGCTAAAAAATCCAGACTGTTTGGGTAAAGAATCGTTAAGTAAAAACTTGCGTAATTAACGTTTTTAAGTTGATGAATTTTTAATTTATTGGTAAATTAACAAGATAAAAACTTCCGAAAGTATCGTTTAAGTCAAAACATTGATATATATAAACGTATTGACGTTTTTGGGCTTAGGCGTTAAAACTTAAACCGTTTGCCGTTTTTGCTTTTCAATGCCTTAAGGCACCTTTAAGGCCATAAGCTATTTTTGGCTATTATTTCTTAAAATATATGTCTAAAGACTTTACGATAATGATATTTATCGTGAATCAAACCTTTGGGCATGGTGTCGTTTTAAAAAATGGCTTTGGGGGCGAATTTTTCGGAGGCCATTTTGGGGGATCTGGTCCCCTCGCCGAATGCCTTTTAAACGGCCGGAATTGGGCCTGGGAGCGCTCGCTGGGGGCAGACCCTGGTATTTGTGCCCGCTTGGCAAACCAAGGGCGCTACGGGGCTATTTTGCCCGGGTCACTCTTCATGAGGGAGGGGGTTGTTTTTTTTGGGAGGCTGGTCCTTTTGGCCATTGGTTGGCCGCTTTGGTTTCGGGCCATTCGTTGGCCTCGAAATGGGGAGAGTTTTTGTATTTTGGCCATTCGGTTGGCCGGGAAAAATGGTGGGGGGTCAAACCCTTTGTATCCTGACCATCTTGAGGTGCTTGGTTTGGAGGACTTGCGTTAGCCTTTTTATCACGTTTCGGCGGATATCGAAATCGTGGATTTGCGAGGGGTCAAAGTTGGACATGTTTATGCCCGTGCCTTCCATGACGTGGATGATGTCGTGGCTTAGCATGAACCTGACCAGGGCCCCGGCCGGGTCGGATTGTTTGAGGTCATCGGTCTCCAGGTATTTTATGACCCGGTTTAGGGTCAGGAGGCCCTCGGTCACCAGTTCCACGCCTTCCATGCCCAGGTCCGGGGGCAGCCCTCCCCTACTCTCCCGGCCGTAGATTAGGGGGCGTTTTAGTTCCCGGGAGAGGAATTGCGCCGTGGTGCCGCCGCAGATGGCCTTGGGGCCTTTGAAGCGGGCGAAGGCGTCGGCGTAGTAGGCGTCCCGGGCCTTTTCAAAGGGCGGGCCGGTAAAGATTAGGCAGCGCCGGGGTTCCCGGAAATGGACCACGGAAGCCGAGATGTCGTCCACGGCCTGGTGGTTGGGGGATAGGTTAAGGGCCATGGAGGTGATGTGCTTGGACAGCCTGAGGCTGTCAACGACGTAGTGCCTTTCCAGTAAGACCTTTAAAAAATCCAGTAAACCGTCCCGGCCCAGGCCGGCGTTTTTGGGCCCGGGCTGGCCCAGGCCGGCTTGGGTGACCCCGTCGCTGACAAAGACCAGGCGGTCGCCTTGGATGACCTCAAAGTCGTAGAGTTTCATGCGCCGTTCGGGGAAGGCGTGGGATTCGAGGTAGTCGAAGGGCGCCAAAAGGGGCTTACTGCCCCTAAACCAGAGAAAGTCGGGGTTGCCCTCTTCCAAAACCCGGACGCGGCCCTCGTCGTCGCAATCGATTAGGGAAAAAGTCGAGTAGTTAAGGTGCCTGACTTGGCAGACCGGGAGGGAGTTCATGACGATGGTGGCCGCCTTGCGGGCGTCGGTATATTCTTCGATAAAGCCCAAAAGCATGGTGGCCGTCATTCTGGAGAGGATCGAGGCCTTGACCCCGCTACCTAAGCCGTCCGACAGCACGGCGATGAGCCGCCCTTCTTCCAGATACCGGCGACTCAAAAAGTAATCGCCCGAGGTGTTTTGGCCGTGCTTAATTTCTTGGGAGTAGTTAACGTCTACGAACATGGCTGGCGCTTTTTGGTTTTATATAAACCGGTTTTTG
Source organism: Deltaproteobacteria bacterium (assembly GCA_031277995.1). Lineage (GTDB taxonomy): Bacteria > Desulfobacterota > Desulfarculia > Adiutricales > Adiutricaceae > JAIRNQ01. Next base: position 10,317 of record JAITLH010000026.1, on the reverse strand, counting down.
GGTGGTTTGGGACGAGTGGTTTTTTTTAGTCCGAGCCGGAAGATTCGGCCCGGGGGTTATCGTCTTCCCAGCCGTCGGAACCGGTGCCTTCTTCATAGTCGGCGGCCACGGCCGAAAGGAGGGTTTCCGTCTCGACCACGTGTTCGCCCAAAAGGCAGGCGATTTCCTGGGCCGTGGCGATGTTTTTGTTAATGACCTCGCGGACCTTTTTGGCCAGATCGAAGCGGCCTTCCCGAAGGGCGGTCATGTCGGTCACGATGGCCCCGGCCACCTGGTACTTTTCGACGCTGAATATGTAGACGTTAAAAAGTTTGCCCTTGTAGAGGCGGTGCTCTATGTGGATGTCCTGGCCGGTCATGAGGACCTTGCGGATTAGGCGCCCAAACTCAACCCATTGGGTGACCGGGGTCCCGATTAGATCTTCGAGGCGACTTTGGCAGTTTGGGGGGCCGCCCGGGGAACCGGGCTTATTGGGGCGCTCGTAACCGTTGGGGCGATCGTAACCGTTGGCGGGGCCATTGGGTGAGTCGGGGTCGTTTAGGGTAAACATGCGCACGAAGGCTTCGTTTACTTCCAGGATGTTCATTTGGTGATCGACCATGACGATGGCCGAGGGCATGGCCTTGACCAAGGCGGCGGCCTTGCGGGTGGCCAGTTTTCGCATGCTGGAAACGCACATCGTGGGCTCGGCTTGGCCGTCGCAGATGGCCGCGGCCAGTTCCCGGCAGCTATTGTAACCGCAGCCGGCGCAGTTTATTTCGTCTTCGGGCAGGTGTTTGCCAAGCTGGGCCAAAATTTCCTGGATTTTGTCAAAGGGATGGGCCTTGGCGGTTAGGTTTGAGGGCCTAATGTCCACGGCCAGATGGGTGTAGAAGGGCCCGGGCTCGACGGTTTCCCGGGTTTTGACGTGCCTAAGCAGATCCGTCATGGCCATTATGGCGGAACGGTTACCGGAAATGGCCGGGCCGTTTACGCAGCCCCCCGAGCAGGCCAGGGCTTCGACGAAAACGGGGTACTGAAAATCGGCGTTGGCCAAATCGTCCAGGGCCCGGCCCAGTAGGCTTAGGGTATTGACGTGGACGCACCGGACGGTGTCTTTGAGGCCGATCTTGACCAGCCCATCGATCATGCCGCCGCTTAGGGCGTAAAGGGCCCCCTCAAAGGAGCGGACCGGGGAAAAAGTCGCTTCCTCGTCGATGGGGTGAAGGACCTCGTCAAACTGGCTTTCCAAAAACCAGCGTTTAAGCTCCCCAAAGGTTAGGGAGGCGTGGATAAGGTCGGGGTGGAGATCGGCCTCGCCTTTTTTGGCCACGCAAGGCCCGACGAAAACGACCTTGAGATCCTTTCCGTAGTAATCCTTAAGGAGCCGGGCGTGGGTCACGGCCGGGCTGGCCAGGGGCATGATGGCCTCCAAAAACCGCGGCTTATACATGCGGATGTAGTCGACCACCACCGGGCAGCAGGCGGAGACATAAAGCCCGGGATCGGCCGAGTTTAGCATCCTGGCCGTGCTCATCGAGACCGATTCCGCGCCCAAAGCCGTCTCGCTCACGATGGATACGCCCATGGCCTTAAGGTTTGCGATGATCCTGGCCCGGTTGTAGCCGGTGCCGCCGCGCCAACTGGGGGCCAAGGAAACGGCCACGCTTTCGCGGTTACTTATGAGGGCTTTGACCTTTTCCAGATCGTCCCTGATTTTTTTGGCCTGGTGGGGGCAGGCCAAAACGCATTGGCCGCATTTTACGCAGCGGCTTTGGTCTATCTCGGCCCGTCCGTCCTTGACGTTTATGGCTTTTACGTGACAGCGCCTAAGGCATTTGTAGCAATCCAGACAGGCTCTGGTGTGGGTGTATACCGGGGCTATTTGATCCATGGTCATGATCCATCGTTGTCGTTACCAAACTGAAAAGACACTGGCGGGCCGGGCCGCCGGTGAGTAAATCTTCCCTGGCCGGAAAAACCTAAAAAAGGCCAACCCTTGGCTGGGAATTATATCATATTCTCTTAAAAAACCCGACTTTATAACCTTGGCTCGCCTTGGCCCGTAAAAATCAAATTCGGGACAAAAATATTGGGAGGTGGCGCGAATTTAGGGAAATTTTGGCTTTGGTTTGGCTGATTTTGGCGACCTTGGGGTAAATTTACCGCCTACGTCTTTTCATTCGTGGCCATTTAGGGGGGTTGGCCGGGTCAAAAGGCCCCGTTTTTGGGACGGGGGCTTTTTGGGAAAAGGGCCAAGGCGCTCCCCTAGGGGCGCGGGAAAAATAAGTTTTTTTGGGAATGAGAGCCCCAAAGTCAAAAGGAAGTCAAAATTGTACGTTGACTTGAAACAACTGGCCTGTATAATGGAAAGGTTAACTCGAGGAGGCTAACTATGCCAGCTCTGACGGCCATCAGAGGATTTAGAGACATATTGCCCAAGGAAGCGGACCTTTGGCGCGAGGTGGAGGAAAAAGCCAGGCAGGTTTTGGATCGCTTCGACTTTTCCGAGTTGAGGCCGCCGATCATGGAAAGGACGGAACTTTTTCAGCGGACCATCGGGGCCGCGACGGACATCGTGGAAAAGGAAATGTACACCATGGAGGACCGCGGGGGCGATTTGATCACCTTGCGGCCCGAGGCCACGGCCGGCATGGTCAGGGCCTTAATTGAACATAACCTCCACGAGGGCGGCCGGGCCACCAAGGTTTTTTGCCTGGGGCCCATGTTTCGTTACGAAAGGCCCCAAAAGGGCCGCCTGCGTCAGTTCCACCAACTGGACGTGGAGATTTTTTCCGATCCCGGTCCCCATGCCGACGCCGAGATAATCGTTTTGTTGCGCGACTTTTTGGCGGAACTGGGCCTTACGAACCTATCGATCGTCCTAAACTCCCTGGGCTGCCCGGTTTGCCGTCCCGTTTATCGGGAAAATTTGGTGGCTTTTTTGGAAAAGAGGAAAGGCAAGCTCTGCCCCGACTGCCAAAGGCGGCTGGGGCTAAACCCCTTAAGGATCCTCGATTGCAAGTCCGAGGCCTGCCAAGCCGAGGTCAAAGGCGCCCCGACTTTTTCCAAGTTTTGGTGCCCGGAATGCCAAGCCCATTTTGGCGTCGTCAAAAGCTCCCTTTCCAAGCTGGGACTGGCCCACGAATTGGACGAAAGGTTAGTTCGCGGCCTTGATTACTACACCAGGACCACCTTTGAGGTCCGCTCGGGCGATCTGGGCTCCCAAAGCGCCGTGGCCGGGGGCGGCCGCTACGACGGGCTATGCCGGGAACTGGGCGGCCCGGACCTTCCGGCCATCGGTTTCGCGGCGGGCTTGGAGAGAATCATCCTTCTCCTACGCGCCCAAAAACCCAAAGCCCCCAAAGGCCCCGATTATTACGCGGCCGTTTTGGCCCCCGAGGCCATGGAGTCGGCCTTCGTTTTGGTCCAGGCCCTAAGGGCCCGGGGCCTAAGGGTGGCCGTCGATTGGGCGCCCGGGAGCCTTAAAAACCGCCTAAAAAGGGCCGACAAGGCCGCCGCGGCCAAGGTAATCATGATTGGCCCAAACGAACTGGCCTCGGGCCAAGCGACCGTAAGGGATCTATTGACCAAGGAACAGGTGTCTTTGCCTATCGATAAGCCCGAGGTTTTCTAAGGCGGCTTTTAGGGTAAGGCCAATGAAGGGTTTTTCTTTAAGGGCCAAAGGACAAGGCTTTTACCTTAGGCAAGCCTTGGGCCCGTTAACTATTTTTACTATTTTGGAGTTTATTTTTTATGTCGGAATCGATGGCCGGGCTCAAACGCACCCATTATTGCGGTGAAATCACCCAACAGTTACTCGATCAGGACGTCGTCATAATGGGCTGGGTCCAGCATCGCCGCGACCACGGCGGCTTGGTTTTTATCGATCTTAGGGATCGCAGCGGTTTGGTCCAGACCGTTTTCAATCCCCAGGAAGATCCCGCAACCCATGAAAAGAGCCATGACGTCAGGGCCGAATACGTTTTGGCCATGGTGGGCCGGGTTAGGAGAAGGCCCGACGACATGATAAACCCCAAGCTCAAAACCGGCGGCGTGGAGGTTTTCATAAGGGAGCTTAGGGTCCTAAACGAAGCCAAAACCCCGCCCTTCGTGGTCGAGGATCACGCCGACGCCACCGAGATGGTTAGATTGCGGCACAGGTATCTGGACCTTAGGCGCCCCAGGGTTTTGAATAATTTCGTGGTCAGGCACAACGTTTCCAAGATTACCCGGGACTACTTTTCCGGGCTGGGGTTTTTGGAGATCGAAACCCCGGTTTTGACCAAATCCACGCCCGAGGGGGCCAGGGACTATTTGGTGCCTTCCCGGGTTAACCGGGGCTCTTTTTTCGCCCTCCCCCAATCGCCCCAATTATTTAAGCAATTACTCATGATGGGCGGGGTGGATCGCTATTGCCAGATCGTCAAGTGTTTTAGGGACGAGGATCTAAGGGCCGATCGCCAGCCGGAATTTACCCAAGTCGATCTCGAGATGAGTTTCGTTTCCCAGGAAGAGATAATCGAGGTCCTGGAAGGCTACGTGGGCCTGGTCTTTCAAAAAATCCTGGGAGTAAAGCTCCCTAGGCCCTTTCCCCGCTTGACTTACGACCAGGCCATGTCCCAATACGGGATCGATCGGCCCGATCTGCGCTACGGATTGGAAATGGTCGATTTGGGCGAGGTTTTGGCCAACTCCAAGGCCCAGGTCTTTGTCGAGGCCCTCAAATCCGGCGGCCAAATAAGGGCCATAAACGCCAAGGGCGCCGGGAAGTTTTCCCGTAAGCAGCTTGACGATTTGGTGGCCATGGCCATCGGCTTGGGGGCCAAGGGTTTGGCTTGGCTAAGATTGACCGCCGAGGGTTTCCAAGGGCCCTTGGCCAAGTTTTTAAGCGAGGGGGAAAAACAAGGCCTTATCGGCGCCCTTAAGGCCGAGGTTGGGGACGTCCTTTTCTTTGGGGCCGACTCGGCCGAGATGGTTTCCCACGTTTTGGGCCAAATAAGGGTAAAGCTCGCGGAAGATCTGGATTTAATCAAAACCGACCAATTCGCCCTAACCTGGGTCACCGACTTTCCCATGTTCGAGTTTGACCCCCAAACCAAGCGCTGGGCGGCCAAGCACCACCCCTTCACCGCCCCCCGGGACGAGGATCTGGGCTTTTTGGAAACCGACCCCGTTAAGGTCAAAGCCCTGGCCTACGATCTGGTTTTGAACGGGAGCGAGATCGGCGGCGGTTCCATCCGCATCCACCGCCCCGACCTCCAAAACCGGGTCTTCGCGACATTGGGGTTATCCAAGGACGAGACCCGGGAAAAGTTTGGCTTTTTTTTAGACGCCCTGGATTACGGCACCCCGCCCCACGGCGGCTGCGCTTTTGGCCTGGATCGCCTGGTCATGATCCTCACCGGGGCCACCTCCCTTAGGGACGTCATCGCCTTTCCCAAAACCCAGAAGGCCGTCTGTCCCCTGACCGAAGCCCCGGGCGGCGCGGCCGATCAGCAGCTTCTGGAGCTTGGCCTCAAAATCGACAAAAACCTAACCCCGTAAGGCTTTTTAAAAACCCATCCCCGGATCCCCGGGAAAGTTTGTTTGGGTGGGACATGATGAGAAAAAAAGCGGAAAATCACGCGGCCAACGAAACGGCCAACGCCGGCGCCAATGGAGCTTCCATTGGCGCCGCCAGTGGCCCGGCTAATGGCCCGGCCAATGGCTTGGCCATGGGCTTGGCTAGTGGCTTGGCCAATAACGGCGGGCTTATGGCCTCGCGGCCGGGGCCCGGGCGCTTTAAGCTGGTCGAGACGGGAAAGCCCGAACTCTATCGGGATCTTTTTCCCTATACGGAGATTCCCAGGCTGAATTTTGACGGCCACCTGCCGGCCATGATCCCGGCCAAGGAACCGGTCATAACCGACACCACCTTTAGGGACGGCCAGCAAGCCCGCCCGCCCTACACGGTCGAGCAGATCGTCAAAATCTTCAAATACCTGGCCCGCCTGGCCGGGCCAAGCGGCCTAATCAGAAAAAGCGAGTTTTTCGTCTTTAACCAAAAGGATCGCCAGGCCGTGGACGCTTGCCGCGAGCTCGATCTGCCCTTCCCGCTCATAACCGCCTGGATTAGGGCCGTCTCCGAGGATCTTAAGATCGTCAAAGACATGAACCTAACCGAGACCGGCATCCTGACCTCGATCTCGGACTACCATATCTACCTTAAGCTGGGCCTAAACCGCAAGCGGGCTTGCGACAAGTATCTGGCCCTCATCATGGAAGCCCTCTCCTACGGCATCGCCCCGCGCTGCCATTTTGAGGACGTCACCCGGGCCGACATTTACGGCATGTGCGTTCCCTTCGCCCAACAAATAAAGCGCCTCTCCGAACAGGCCAAGATCCCCATCGTCATAAGGCTTTGCGATACGCTGGGTTTTGGGGTAACCTATCCGGGGGCGGCCTTGCCGCGCTCGATCCCCAGGCTCGTTAGGGCCCTAATAGACGACGCCGGCTTCGACGGCCGGGATCTGGAATGGCACGGGCACAACGATTTCCACAAGGGGTTTGTTAACGCCACCACGGCCTGGCTCTATGGCCTGGGGGCCATAAACGGCTCCCTTTTGGGCTTTGGGGAAAGGACCGGAAACACGCCCATCGAGGGCCTACTCATAGAACACGCCGCCCTGTGGGGCCCCACGGTTGGGGTTGATTACACGGCCATAACGGAACTGGCCAAGTATTTCGAGGCCGAGCTTAACGCGCGCATCCCCCCCAACTACCCCTTGGTGGGCCGGGATTTCAATTCCACCTCGGCGGGCATCCACGCCGACGGGCTTTTGAAAAACGAAGAGATCTACAATATCTTCGACACCCGCAAGATCCTTAATAAGGCGCCCACCATCTCGATAAACGACAAGTCCGGGACGGCCGGGTTGGCCCACTGGCTAAACCAGAGACTCCAGCAAACCAGCGGCGAGATCCTCGACAAACGCCATCCGGCCGTCATCAAAATGACCCGGGCCATCCAAAAGGAGTACGAAAACGGCCGGGTCACCAGCATGAGTCCCCGGGAACTCGAGAGACTGGCCCGCCACTTTCTGCCCCAAAAGTTCGAGTCCCAGTTTGACCATTTGAGATACAAGGCCCGGGAATTGGTCCACGATCTGATCCTGGAGATCATAAAAGATCCCGTCATCCGCTCGATGGATCCCAAAAAGCAAGAAAAGATCATGGAAAAGTGGGTGACCACCATCCCCTATATCCAATTCATGTACGTCACCGACAACAAAGGCCTGAAAACCACCCGAAACGTGACCTCGGTCAAGGAAAAAAAGCGCTTTAGCGGCCAGCAAGACGTGGGCTCGAACCTCTCGGATCGGGTCTGGTTCGTAAAACCCATGGAGGACGGGCAGATTCACGTGACCGACTTCTACACCTCCCGGTTTACCCAAGCGCTGTGCATAACCGTGAGCGGGCCCATCACTAACGACCAAAACGAGATCGTCGGGGTCCTGGGCCTGGACATCCGCTTCGATTATCTGGCCAACATCGAGGCCGAAAACCTCGAAACCCCCGAGGTCGACGATCTTTAAGATCGCCAACCCCTGGGCGTTTCGAAACGGGCCCAGGCTTGTCGGAGACGTTTGGGGCGGACGTTTGGCTTTTTTGTTTCGGCCGGCCCATCTCCTTTGACCAATCGAGAGCCCCATGCTTGACAATGTTTTAAGGTTATTGGAAGGCCCGTTGTGGGCGAGATTTAGGATAGTCGCCATTAGCTGCTTGTTTCTGAGCTTTTTGGGACTGGCCATGAGCGTGCCCGGAACCGATTTCCCTTTGGAGGGCTCCATATTCGATTTCATGCTCTCCCACAAATCCGAAGACAAGTACGATTCGGCCGATCGATTGGTCGTCGTGGCCTTGGACGATCTGACCCTTTCCAATCCCCACAAATACTTTCCCCAATCCTTCGATCCCGCCGCCTGGGCCACCATTTTGGACCATTTGGTCTTGGGCGGGGCCAAGGCCGTGGCCATCCACCAGCCCCTTCCGGCCATCGAGACCCATCCCTTCGCCTTGGAGGACGAGACCAAATGGTTTCGGGCCGTCAATTCCGCCCACAAAAACGGCATCCCGGTCATTTACGGTTTTAGGTACCTAAGCGATCGCCCCTTACTCCCTTCGGCCAAGTACGTCGAGATCTTGGGGCGCGACCGGATGGGTTTTTTAAACCTGGTTCACGACCGGGACAACAAGGTCCGGCTCCAAGCCCTAAAGTGGCCAAATTTTACCGATCCCGTGGACCCCTACTCCTTTTCCGTGGTCGTGGCCGTGACCCAAAACCCGGCCCTCTCAACGCTCCCGGGCGAGGAATTTTACATCGATTATTCCAGCGAGATCTCGAAACTTAGTTTTTCCGACATCTACGATCGGGCCCAAAACGGCGAGATGGACTTTTTCAAAAGGGTTTTCGCCGACAAAATCGTCTTCATCGGCGACACCAGTTCCATAAACATGGACGCCTATCCCACACCGGCCTCGGACTATATGGGTAAGGGCGGACAGGGTTGGTACCTAATGCCCGCGGTCGAGATCCAGGCCCACTCGGTCGCGACCCTTTTAAGCGGGCACTTTTTGCAAGAACCCCATTGGGCCCAGCACCTGGTTCTCCTTTTTGGCCTAACCTTTCTGGCCTTGTCGCCAATCTTACTGACCATAAAAAAGGACGCCCCGGTGGCCGGCTGGCTACCCACGGCGGTCACCCTACTCTACCCGGCCCTATGTTTACTGATCTTTCGCCGAAACGTTTACCTTCCGGTCATTCCCGGCTTTTCCATATTGGTACTGGCTAACCTACTCTACTGGACTTTTAGGGGCCACGAGAGCCGCGTTTTAAGGCGCGCCTCCAACCAGGCCCTGACCCTCTACCTAAACCCGGACTTGGCCGACAAAATCATGCTTAATCCCGAACAAACCCTGGAGCGCCGCGGGGAATTAAGAAACGTCACGGTTTTTTTCGCCGATCTGGTGGGCTTTACCTCCATGGCCGAAAACATGGACACGGCCGAGGTGGTCGATCTCCTAAACCGTTATTACGACACCATGAACACGGCCATTGAGCGCTTTGGCGGCTTTGTCGATAAATTCGTCGGGGACGCCATCATGGCCGTTTGGGGGGCCCCCTCCTCGCAGCCCAAACACGCCGTGTCTTGCTGCCTTTCGGCCCTCATGCAAAAAAGGCTCATGGATGACCTAAACCGCGACCTCACGGCCCAAAACCTCCCCTTTCTCCAGGCCCTGATGGGCTTAAATACCGGCCAGGTCATCGCCGGCAACATCGGGGCCAAACAGCGCATAAACTACACGGTCATGGGCGACGCGGTGAACCTGGCCTCGCGCCTGGTTTCGGTCAATAAGCTCTTTCTAACCACCATCATCGCCAGCCAAGCCACCCAAACCCTGGCCCAGGACGAAATTTGCTTTAGGGCCCTCGACAAAATCCGCGTCAAGGGCCGAAAAGGCAGCCTTACCGTCTACGAGGTCCTGGCCCCCAAAGGCGATCTCAGTAACGACATGGCCCAGTGCGTCAATTACTACGAAAGGGCCCTAAACCACTACTTTGACAAAGACTTCAAAGGCGCCCTGGCCCGCTTTGAGGCCGCCCTCAAATCAAACCCCAACGATAACCCGAGCCTTATCTTCGCCCAACGTTGCATGGATTTCATCGCCCGCCCCCCGGACAGCCGCTGGGACGGCGTCACCATTCTCGAAGCCAAATGACCACCCCCCGCGCCGCCCAAAAACGGGCGGCCCGGGGGCGCGGAAACAAAAAACCCACGGGTGGTACCTAACCACGAACCAAAGTAACATTCACTAAGGATGCCCATATGTCACGTCGCGACTTAAACCGAGTTTTTAAGTTTCTGGCCCCCCTCTTTCTTTTGGCCATAACCTTTCTGGCCCCCGGCCCAGCCTTGGCCCAAAACGCCGACCAAATCTTCACCCCCGGAACCCTTCCCGGCGCCGTCGATCACGGCGAGCCGGCTCCCGGCCAAATCGCCGTGATCCCAACCGAGCCCGGCCAAACCGAACCTAGCCAAACCGAGCCTAGTTTAGCCGAAATGCCCCCCGAAACGGCCCCCGAAGCCGCGGCCATTTCCGACCAAGCCTTAACGCCCGACACCCTCCCCGGCGCCATCGATCACGGCGAACCGGCCCCGGGCCAAATCGCCGTGGTCCCAACCGAGCCCGGCCAAACCGAGCCTAGCCAAGCCGAACCGGCCCCCGAAGCCACCGCCGAAGCCGCCCAAACCCCGGCCCAAGCCCAGGCGGAAGAGCTTGAATCCGAGGGTTTGA
>JAITLH010000023.1 GCA_031277995.1 Deltaproteobacteria bacterium | reverse complement strand
CTTTGGCTTGGTCCGGAAACGGCCATTATCGGCCCAACGCCGCTTTTTGGCCCATGGGAGCCATGGCCAACGGCCAAGGCGTCCCTTTGAAGGGCGACTACCCTCGACTACCGGATGGGCCAACGCGGGGCCAATGGGGGCCAAGGTTATTCGCGGTTAGCCCAAAACAAGTCCGCTTCCGGAACTTTTTTTGGCCTAACCGAGCTTGGCGTTTTGCTTTAATAGTTTAACCGCGAGTTGGGCGGCCTCTTCAATGTCGTTTTTTGGGGTGGCCGGGGAAATGGGTAAGCTGACCACCCGGGAAAAAAAGTCCTCGGCGATGGGGAAGTCGCCCTGGCCATAGCCAAGAAAATCTTTGTAACAGCTATGGTAATGAATGGGGATGAACATGACGCTCGTCCCGATATTTAGGGCCTTTAAGGCCTTGATGAATTCGTCGCGGCCGATGTTTAGTTTTTTTGTCCTAAGGCGCAAAGGATACAGGTGCCAGGAGTGGACGGCGCCCTTTCTGACCGTCGGCAATTCGACCAGATCCGCGATGTCGCTAAAAGCCGCGTTCCAGATTTGGACGTTTCTGACCCTTAGGTCTAAAAACTCGCCTAATTGGGACATCTGGGCCAGGCCAAGGGCGGCCTGGAGGTCGGTAAAATTGGCCTTAAAACCCACCTCGTCCACGTCGTAGGCCCAGGTCCCTTTGGGGGAGTAGCGAGCCCAGATGCGCCGGGCGTCGGTTATCCCGTAAGCCGCGAGTTTTCTGGCCCTGGCCAAAAGGGTTGGGCTTGGCGAGGTCAGTAACCCGCCTTCCCCCGTCGAGACGTTTTTCGTGGCGTAAAAGGAAAAGGCGACCAGCGAGGTTAGGTCCTGGGACTCGAAGCCCCTATGGCCATCGTGACCCACGCTCAGATCGTTAAATTTCGAACCCAAAGCGTGGGCGGCGTCCTCAAGCATCGAAAGGTTAAACGACCCACAAATCTGCCACAAGGCGGTAAGGTCAACGGGGTGCCCGGCGTAATGGACGGGCACCAGGGCCCTAACCTTAAGGCCGGTTTTTTTGTGGAGCTGGAACCCATCCGAATCCCGGACGCATTCCGTTTCCAAAAAGTCGGCGATTTTTTGGGGATCGATATTCCCGGTATCCGGCGATACGTCAACCAAAAACGGCCTGACCCCGTTATAAACGGCCGCGTGGGTGGTGGAGACGAAGGTTAGGGGCGTGGTGATGACCGCGTCCCCTGGTCCCAGGCCCATGACCTTAAGGCCAATATGCAAGGCGGCCGTGCAAGACGATAGGGCCAGGGCCCCTTGGCTTCCCAGATACTCCGACATGACTTTTTCGAAGCGTTCGGCCCTTGGCCCGGTGGTTAGCCAGCCCGAGGTCAGGGCCTGGGTCACGGCCTCGATTTCCAAAGGGCCGATTTTTGGCGGCGAGAAATTGACGAAGGCCTTTAGGGGCTTAAGGTTCCCGATTAGTTTCGTAAGGTTATCGGCCATCGAGGGCGCGTCGGTTTTGGTCAAGAATGTTGGCTCCAGGTATTTCAAAAACGCTCAAGAAAAAAAGTAAAATCCCCGGTCAAGGCTAGGCGCGATCACCTGGTTACCTAGTCGCCTAAGTCACCTAAGTCTCCTAGTCTCCTAGTCGCCTAAGTCGCCTAATCAGCTAATCCCACTAATCCCCGAATCCCTGACGCCCTCGGGCCTTTTCCCCCTAGGGACCAAAGGGGCGGCCAAAAAAAGCGCCAAGCGAGGGGCCTGAAATCTAGCCTAATCCAAATGGGTAAAGGCCTTAGGCGTTAACCCATTTGGGCGCGAAGGGATCGGCCGGATACCCGCTAAGTAAGTGGTCGCGTAACTCTTCCATGCCCTCCAGGAGAGAAACGGAGGGTTCAAAGTCCAGTATCTTTTTGATTTTGTCGAATCTCACGTGGTAATCCCTAAGATCGGCTACGGCGGGCTTAATGGAAACGAAGCCTTCGGGGTTAACCCGTAACAAAAGGTCCTTTAGGTCTTTGAACTGGACGTTATGTTGGTTCGCGCCCACGTTAAAAATTTCGTCGTGAACCAAGTTGGCCGGGGCTTCCAAGGCCAGCCTAAAGGCCTTGGCCACGTCCCTAACGTGGACAAAAGGCCGCCATTGCTCGCCCGAAAAGATCGTGGCCTCGCCCCTTAAAACCAAGTTCCTGACCAGTAAATTTAAGGCCAGGTCAAAGCGCGGCCTTGGGGACATCCCGTAAACCGTGGCCAGCCTCAATATGACCGGGGAAAAGTAGGCCGTTTTTGGGACCCGCAAGATCCTGGCTTCCAGTTGTCCCTTGTAGGTGGCGTAAAGGGAGAGGGGCTTAAGGTTAGTCAGTTCGTCAAGCGTTTCCCCCGGCCTATTGCCATAGCAAGAATCGGTGGAGGCGAATATGAACCTTTTGACCATGCGCGTCACCGAACATTCCAAGAGGTTCAAGGGGGCCAAGTAGTTTACTTCCGTGGTCTCGTGTTTTCCTTCGCAGGCTTTCTCGCCCACGAGGCCCGCCAACAAAATAACGCCCCAATGGCCCTTGACGACGTTATTGACTAAGCCTATGTCCCTAATGTCACCCTTTATGAAATTAAGCCTAGGTTTATTTGTAAGAAAATCCAAGGGTTCGGTCCCATGGATGAGGGAATCAAAGACGGTGACCTCATATCCGGCCTCCAAAAGTTCTTGGGTCAGCGGCAAACCAACGTAGCCGGCCCCGCCCACGATCAAAATTTTTGGGTGGATCTTGTTTTCCCGCAAGTCTTGTATATTAAGATTAAAAGGCATTGACCATATTTAGAGCTAAATACTCAGGTAATCGTTTAAGTAAAAACCAAAGCGGTTTCTGATTGGGTAAGAAAATCAGATATTGATTTTAACATAAACCCGGGCCCAAGGTAAGGGGTAAAGGACCGATAAATTTACGGGCGACAAGTAAATTTAGTCTAGCCATCCTAGCCCATTGGCTCCAAACCAAAGCCGCGTATGGTTTGGCCAGGCGAAAAACCGCCAACCCAAGGACCACGATACAAAAGTCAGCCCAAAGCCCTGGCCAAAGGCGGCCCAAAGTCAAGCCCAAAGCCAGGTTGAAAAGGTCAACCTGACCGGGCAAGCTGAAAAGGGCAGGTTGAAACGCCCAAGCTGTAACGGCCAAGCTGAAACGGACAGGTTGAAACGGCCAGGCTGAAACCGTCAAGTTGTGGGCGGGCCATATGGGTTAAGGGGCGAAAAAAAACTTCGTCGGACCGATAAAAAAGTTAAATTTGGAAAAAACGACAAGCGTCATTTGGCGAGGGTTTATGGCAGGGGAGGTAAAGTTGGGTAAAAAAAATTTTTTTTTGGGGTTGGGGGCGAAAAAGTTGAAGAAAAAAATGGACTGGGAGGGTAGGAAAAGGAAAGGATAATCTAAATTGAAAAATTAACTTTCAAAGTAATGAGTAGTTTTAGAAATAATAGGAAAATAACACTGCGTATAACATATAATTATAGTCTTATGAAAAGACAATCGCTTGGATATATGTAGTCAAAATGAATGATAATTTTGTTAACGAACGCTCGTTTGCAAAAAAAAGATCGAAAAATCGGGGATATAGCTTTTTTCGGTTAGATTAGGGGATAAGGAGGTTAAAAAAAAGATTATATTTTAAAGTAAAAAAATGTTATAATCTTTCTCGATTAAACCAGCGCTATGGACTCGAAATTTCGAGTAGTTCCAGCTCCGGAAACGAACTTTCCAAACCCGCTGAAAATAGCCCTTAACCGCGACCAAGTTGACAAGCGCGGCTATCCGGAAAGGCTCCGAAGGCTTAACTTTAGGTGATCGTTTTAGGTTCCCAAAGTGTAGGCTGGGGATCTAAGCTCATCTCTGGGCGTTTAAGTTGAGTGACTTATTGTTTATTTTTTTTTCGGCCCGTATGGGTCATTTCGCGAAAGCGGTATGGTCGCGTTGGAAGCCGCGCCAATTACCGCGTTTTCGGATTTTCATTCCGTCTGTAAAGGGGAAGAATCATGATCATCAATGGCGAAGCTTTCAGAGAGGCTAGGCTAAATAAGCTTATGAGCAAGCTCAATCTGGCTAGCTCCTCTGGCGTCTCACCCAACATCATCAAAAACATCGAACTTGGCAAAAGCGCCAGGCCAGACCTGGTCCGTAAGGTTGTGCTTGCCTTGGGTCTCACCGTCGAGGAAGCCTTCGACAAGAAGATGGTAAGGCACGGCTGACCAGCCCAAAAAACCCCGACTCGCCAAAGCCTGGGGCCCCAAAGGTCAAAAAGCCCTGGGGTCAGGTTTATCGAATTTTGGGTTATTTGTCAAATCCAAGCCGTAACCCGGCGCGTCCGGTCCGCGGGCGCTCCGGGTTACGCTATCTGTTTCTTTGGGGCCCGGTACCGCTCTGGGTTCCCAAGGCGCTCCTTATTTTCTCACCCGTATTCGCTCGCCCATGTTTTTTTCACCAGCCTAAGTTTCGGCACGCCCACCCAGAAATAAAACTTGATTTTTCTATTGTTAGAAGTTAGTATCATGCCCCCCAGGGAAGACGGGCTTCTTTGGATTGGAACGGTTGTTCTTCAAGCTATAAAAGGTTTTTTAATTGCTGGTTAAAGTCTAGTGAGTTCTTTTATAGTTTTAGAAAAGTTAAATTTCTGGAGTATAATGTTAGAATTAGGCGGAGAAGATAAAATAAACCACTTAACGTGCTTTGAAGAAGGTCTTAAGTGGCTTTGGTTAGTAAAGATTTTAAGAAGATCTAGATTTAGGTTATCTTTTAATCCAAAAGTTAAAATAGTAAACAAGGGAGAAATCCTTAGATCCTTGTATTAAGGTCTGGTTACCTTGTTTTTTGACAAAACCTGGGCCAAGGCCAGTTTTCTTGGCTGACAAAATGGCCAAGGGTTGGGGCCACTCGGGTTTAACTTAGCTCAAAAAATTTCGAGCCAAGTTTAACCGTTACTCGAAGTTGGTTAGAAAGGCCCGAAATAATTATATTTTTTCCCCCCGGCCCCGGGGCCAAAAGGGGCCAAAAAGCCTTCAAAAACCGGATTGGGGGCCCAAAGCCCCGGTCAAATTTCCGCTCCGGGCAAAAGTTTGAGGCCGGCATCGAAGCCAATGGTTATTTTGGTTGTGGCTATTTTGTCCAAAATGATCAACCCCAAACTTTCTTTTGGTCGGCAAAGCCAGGACTTATGCGGTTAAAGACGGCCAAAGTCTGGGAGAATAATTTGACGATTAAAAAAATTTTCCAGGGGCGAAAAATTACTTGAAATTTCTGACATTATCAAGTAATCTTTATTACCCGAAGGAGATCTGGACCTAGTTTTTGGCTCGATTGTTTTTCCGGCTTAAATTCCCTTAGTTAGGGCTGGAGAAACTTCCGGGGGCAAAATCCTTTGATTTTAATGGCGTCGGTCGGGGCTTGGTTAGAAGTCGCCTTTTAACCCAAAGCCCTTTGGCCAGTGACGCGGCCCTTTAAAGTGGGCCAGGTATTGAATAAAAACGATACTTTGGTTTAACTTGACGGTCTTTGTGAGGAAAAGAGAGCATCCTCATGGATCGTGATATGGGTGGAGGTAGTAAGTTAAAATAGGTTTGCCCTATTTTACCGGCCCCGTTGTGGGCTAATTACCTCGTTTGTTTAGTTGGCTAAGGCCTTCTTGACTCACCTTTATTGGAAAGTTATTTCCAAAGGATTTAAAAGTATGAACGTTGATGGGCTAGCCTTTAAAAAGGCTAGAGTGAAGCGGCTAATGACACAGTCGTTTCTCTCAAGAACCTCTGGAGTGTCACCCAACACCATAAAGAAAATCGAAACGGGTCAGACCCGTAAGCTGGACGTCATCAGAAAAGTGTTAACGGCCATGAACATGTCCGTTAAAGAGGCCTTTGAGACCCACATGCTTTTTTTTGACAACCAGTCTTAGGCCTAACTAGCCCTAAGCGGTTTTCTTGGTTTTTTATCAAGCTTTTGGATATTTTAATATTTGTTCTGTCTAATAGACTCGAGGCTAACCGTTAAAAAAACTTTTAATTTGACTATGGTTTGTTTTGATTGTTAGCCCATAAAATGCGAAAATAATTGGTTTAAAACTAATATATAGATGAATTTCCGTTCTTTAATGCTTTGTAGACCTTTAGAATATGCTTATAACATTCTTAAATCTGTCGCGGTTTGGTAAATTCCGTTTTTGGTAAAAATAGTTAGCGTTATTTTTCTCCAAAATAATTAACGCTTGCTATTTTTGAAAAAGAACCTTAAAACATGCAAATTTGCTATTCCGCGACCAGATTTAAGCTTTTTTTTGGCCTTTCGTAAATAATCGTAAGTATAGAGATTTATGGTTATTTTTCCCGGCCCCTTGGGGCCCCACTTAACCTCCCTTAAGGCGCCCCAAAATCGGCGCCCCAGACACTTTTTTGGGAACCCTCGTTCCAAAAAAAGTAGGAGTTACCCATGATTATCAATGGTCCGGCCTTTAAGCAAGTCAGGGAAGATCTTCTCATGACCAAATTCACCCTGGCCAAAGCCTCCGGCGTCTCCCCCAACGTCATCTACGGGATAGAGCTTAGCCGACGCACCTCCCCCAAGCTACTCATGAAGGTTTTGGACGCCCTAAACCTTACCCCTGAGCAAGCTTACGTCAAAAAGATGATAGAACACAACTAACGTCTTTTGGCACAAAAAAGCTTTTAAATTAACTTTAGAGATCTTTTAAGCCATAAACTAAAAATTCATCTCTAATAGTTAATAACAACTTTACTGACTCGTTAAATTTGACTATGAAAAATAGTCCGTTACCCCTGTAACCATCCTAAGTGTGTAACAAGCGTTTGTTTCAACTTTTCATTAAGCCCCCCAACCAAGTCATGGCTTACCCAATATCCCGAGACCACCCCAGGCCGGACCAGCCCCCACTAGCCCTCAGGATAAAAACCGCCACGCTAAAAACCCCCGAGGAAAAACGTCAAGGGGAAAATCCGCCCCGCTAAAAACCCCCAGGGTAACCCGCCTACGTTACCATCTCCCAGGCCAAAATGCCCGGGCTTAACCATTGAAGCCAAGCCAAAAATATCACTTGTAATGTCAGTCGATAGTGGGTAGGATTACTACCCCCATGCGAGGTCGATTCTCTCTGATTTATAACGGGTCTTTTTTTACCTTAAGAAACTAAATATTTGGTTTTGGGCCTAATTTTTTGAAACTAAAATGAATTTGTTTTGGGCTTTAAAACGTCGTTTATTTTGTCTTTAGCCATAGTGATTTAGTAAAAATAAACTATAGACGCATTTAAATAGGTTATTTTGGCTTTAACTTTTTCCCATGGTTACCAAAGAATCGATTGGCTAGGTTTGGGTGAGTTTTTTTTGAGCCTCGGCCAGAGGCGCGGGCGCGGGAGATCTTGATTTAATGGCCAGCGAAAAAAAAGATAACGTGACTAACCTTGACCTCGATAGCCAGCCCATCTACCTGGTGGCTGTCAATAGCCCGGTACCGGATTATTTTAGCTACCTGGGCCCGCCGGATCGGGAAGTTGAAGTTGGCCAGATGGTTAAGGTGCCCTTGTCCGGTCGGGAAGTTTTGGGTTACGTTATGGGACTAGACGATCGGGGGCCGGCCTCAAAGCGAAAGTACCGACTCTTGCCCATTCGGGAAATCGTGGTAGCCGAGCCTTTGTTTGGCCCGGAGCTAGTGAAGCTGGTTGATTTCATCTCCAATTACTACCTCTATCCGCCGGGCTTATGCGTCAAGGAAATCTTGCCCGGGGGCTTATCGCCCAAGCTAAAAGTCAGCTACAGGTTAACCCCAAAAGGCCTTGAAAAGATTCAAAAAAACTTCCCCGGGGCCCTAGGCCCCGCCGGGTCCGACGGGCCCCAAGGCGCCCTTGGGGGATCGCCCCCCGAAACCGTCACCCAAGCGGTTTTCGAAGCCGCTCCCTCCGATTGGGTCCCCCCGGTACCCTTAGAAGAACTTACGGGCGATAACCATGGCCGCCCGCTTGGCGACAAAGCCGGCGGCCATGGCCCGGCTATGGCCGGGGCCCCGGCTAGGGGCCATAAAACGGCGCCTTTGCCCCAAGGGGTTGAGGATGGCCTTTTGAGACTCATGGCCGCGGGTTATCCAGACGACCTGCCATCCATTAAGCTTGGGATGGCCGGGCCGCAGTTAAGAAAATATACCAAGGCCGGGCTCATCGAGGCCGTTTACGAAATAGAGGGCCGGGGGAAGGGCTTTGCCTATGAGTATTTTTTGTCCCCTCTGGAGCGGCCCGAGGTAATGCCCAGGTTAGGCCCCAGGGAAAAAGAACTTTATGACTTGGTCAAAGACGCCCCGCCCACGCCGCTAAGCCATTACCGGCAGATTTTCGATTTCGACCCCATGGTTCAGGCCAAAAATTTGAAGCGCAAGGGCTTGGTGGCCATTGAGTCAAGGGAGCGTTTTAGGGACGATCCCAGCCGGGCCATAGTTTTGCCAATCCAGGAAGTCGAAAGTTTAACCCCAGACCAGCTCGTCGCCGTCGGGGCCATCAACAAAGCCCTGGAAGGAAGCGATCCGTCCGGGTTTTTACTTTTTGGGGTGACCGGAAGCGGCAAGACCGAGGTGTATTTGCGGGCGGCCGAAAAGGCCCTGACCATGGGCAAAGGCGTATTGTGGTTGGCCCCGGAAATAGCCTTGACCATGGGCCTGGAGGGGCGGTTAAGGGAGCGTTTCCCCAGCGAGGCGCTCTCGATACTCCATTCGGCCCTGACCCCAGGCCAAAGGCACGACCATTGGCTGGCCCTACGCCGAGGCCGGACTCGGCTGGCCCTGGGAGCCAGAAGCGCCGTCTTCGCCCCCATAGCCGATCTGGGCCTTATCATCGTGGACGAGGAACACGATTGGGCCTACAAGCAAGACGACGGCTTAAGGTACCATGGGCGGGATCTGGCCGCCTGGCGGGCCCAGGCTAGCGCCGCGGTCCTGGTTTTGGGCTCGGCCACCCCGTCTCTGGAAAGTTATCACCGGGCCAAAACCGGGAAGTTAAATCTTCTTAAGCTCCAAAGCCGTCCGGGCTTGGCGGTCATGCCCGAGGTTAAAATCATCGATCTCAGGCGGGAAGGGAGATACAAAGGCCCCATCGCCAGCCAAGTAAGTACCGGCCTCAAGGAAACCTTCGATCGAAAAGAACAGGCCTTGATGTTCATAAACCGAAAAGGTTTGGCTAACTTACCCATGTGTTTGTCCTGCGGGGAGGTCTTAAAGTGCCCCCACTGCAGTTTGTCATTGACCCTTCATGTAAATAGCGATAAATTTGACCGGAGAGTGCGAGATTACGTACCCCCTCCGGCCCCCAAAAGCGCCGGCCCAAAATCTGGCCCAAATCCTGGCCCGACCCCAGGCCTGGCTGAGGGTTTAGGCCAAAACCCAGGCCCGGCCGAGGGTTTAGGCCAAAACCAGGGCCCAAGCCAGCCCGAGAGCCCCGGCTTAAACCCTGACCAGGGCTTAAACGGGAACGGGGCCCAAAACGGGCCCGAGAGCCCGGACCAAATTCAGGGCGAGAGCGGCATCGAGGGACATGGCGACGAGGTAAGTAAATTAAACCCGGACAATCTGCTTATCTGCCATGGCTGCGGCTATCGGGCCAGGCCGCCTAAGGCGTGTCCTAGGTGCAAATCGTCACTGGTTAGGTATCGGGGGGTGGGAACCGAGAGCTTAATCGTGGAAATGGAGCGGAGCTTTGGGAAAAAAGGCCTAAGGCTCGACACCGACAGCGCCAAGGTAAAAGGGGGCTTTAAGGCCATTTTGGAGGGATTCGCCAAAGGGGAAGCCGATTTTTTGGTGGGGACCCAGATGGCGGCCAAGGGGCATGATTTTTCCAACCTCACCATGGTCGGGGTCGTCGAGGCCGACATAGGCTTGAACTTGGCCGATTTTAGGGCCGCCGAGAGAACCTTTCAACTTCTTAGCCAAGTCTCGGGCCGGGCCGGTCGCCGGGAAAGGCCCGGAACCGTCTACATCCAGACCCGAAGCCCGGATCATTATTCCATGACTTCGGTTCAAAACCATGACTACGAGTCCTTTTATGAAAACGAGATAGCCATTCGGCAAGAGCTGGGCTATCCGCCCTTTTCCAGGATAGCGCTGCTTCGTTTTAGCGGCCACGAGGACAAAAAGGTCGAGGAACTGGCCCAGTGGGCCGCGGATAGGGGAAGGCGGTTAGTTTCCGCCAAAATGCCGGAACAAATCGAAGTTTTTGGCCCGGCGCCTTGTCCCATAAGTAAGCTTAGGGATAAGTTTCGTCACCAGATCTTAATCAGGGCCGACAAGGCCGAGGATCGCCATAGGCTTTTAAGAAAATTAATCCCCGAGGTCAGGAAAAAACTCTCGAACGCCATGGGGCTAGTCGTTGACGTGGATCCCTATAGCTTGCTTTAAGTTTGGCCAAACTTTTAGCCCTGAAAAACAAATCAACCCCTAAAGGCCTCAAGCCTTTAGGAGCTCCCACAATCGAAAAAAAGTTTTTTGTTAATTTAGGCCAAATATCCATTGCGATTTATCTAAATTTACTTAAATAAGTAAAAAGATATTAAAGTAACCTTACTAAAAGCGATATTTATGACAATCGATCTTTCAATGGACCCAAATATTGACAGTTCCGACGAACTGTTTGAAATGGGTCATGTCTTTTATTTTGGAAATAACGTCCAAAAAGACATACAAAAAGCTCTCGGGTTGTGGCGTCTTTCGGCGGACCAAGGCCATTCGCCGTCACGGCATATTTTGGGTTGCGTTTACTATAAAGGGTTGGGGGTCGACAAAGACTTGGCCCAAGCCGCGAAATACTGGCGTTTGGCGGCCGATCAAGGTCATGTCGAGGCTCAATTTAATTTGGCCAACGCCTACTACGGTGGGGCGGGAGTCGAAAAAGACTTGGCCCAAGCCGCGAAATACTGGCGTTTGGCGGCCGCTCAAGGTCTTGCCCAGTCTCAGTATAGTTTAGCTAACGCCTACGATCGTGGGTCCGGAGTAGAAAAAGACTTGGCCCAAGCCGTAAAATTCTGGCGTTTGGCGGCCGATCAAGGTTATGCCCCGGCTCTGCATAACTTAGGCGCTGCCTACAATAATGGGGAAGGAGTCGCGAAAGACTCGGCCCAGGCCGTAAAATTTTGGCTTCTAGCGGCCGATCAAGGTTACGCCCCGTCTCAGCATAATTTGGCCAACGCCTACGATGAAGGGGATGGAGTCGAAAAAGACTTGGCCCAGGCCGCGAAATACTGGCGTTTGGCGGCCGATCAAGGTCTTGTCAATGCCCAGTATAGTTTGGGCACTGCCTGCCATCGTGGGTCCGGAGTGGACAAAGACCTGGCCCAGGCCGTAAAATACTGGCGTTTGGCGGCCGATCAAGGTCATCCTGGGGCCCAGTATAATTTAAGCGTTGTCTACAATAATGGGGAAGGAGTCGACAAAGACTTGGCCCAGGCCAATAAATATTTGCGTTTGGCGGCCGATCAAGGCCATCCTGAGGCCCTGCGTTGTTTAGGCGCTGTCTACAATAATGGGGAAGGAGTCGACCAAGACTTGGCCCAGGCCGCAAAATATTGGCGTTTGGCGGCCGATCAAGGCGAATTAATGTCCCAGTTTTATTTGGGACAGGCCTACTATCACGAATTTGGGGTGAAACGAGACCTCAACCTGACCGTAAAATATTGGCGACTCGCGGCCGATCAAGGTTTTTCCATAGCCCAGTCTAACCTGGGCTATCTCTACAAGGTGGGAGAAGGGGTCAAAAAAAACCTCTCCCTGTCCATAAAATACTACCGCCTCGCGGCCAAACAGGATGAACCCGGTGCCCTTTTCGCTTTAGGTGAGGCCTATGAAGCGGGCCAAGGGGTCAAAAAAAACCTGGCCCGGGCCGTCCAATATTTTAAGCGCGCCGCAAAACGGGGTTTTGAACCGGCCATAGAAAAACTCCATGAAATGGAAGGCCAGACGACCGACTAAGGGCCGGCCAAGCTTGGCCGGCACTTTTTATCCTTGCCAGCCCTTGCGACAAAAGGGCGACGCGGGCCGAATGTGGCCGTTCGCGGGCCATTATTGGGAGGGGATGGGGTTTTGGCCTTAAGGAATCGGTTGGCCAGGCCAACAAATGGCTAGATTTTTTGGGCTAATTTTTTAGCTGGATTTTTTTGGCCATAAGCTGATATAGTTATCCGACCTTTACATTTTTTCGCGTCCATTTTTCGCGTCAATCTCTTTGAACCACTCTCCGTCAATCACCTTGCCAAAAGTGAAACCCATGACAAACATCCTTTCAAAGGATCCAAGTTTAGCTAGCCCCTCGGAACTTTTCCAAATGGGTCAGGCTTTTTCTTTGGGGAAAGGCGTCAAAAGGGACTTTAAAAAAGCCATTGAGCTGTGGCGTTTGGCCGGGGAAAAGGATCACCCGGAGGCCCAGTTAAGGCTTAGCGAGGTTTATCTCAAAGGTAAGAAAGTCAGGGCGGATCTTGAAGAAAGCTTCAAGTGGCTTAATAAGGCCGCGGCTTTGGGTTTGGCGGAGGCGGAGTTTAACTTGGCCAAGGCTTACGATCTGGGCCAACCCTACGGGGATCAGGATTTTGACGAGGCCCGGGACTTTTATGCCAAGGCGGCTGGGCGGGGCTGGCCGGCCGCCCAGGCCAGGATGGGTTTTTCGTATTGGCGCGGAGACTTGACCGAAAAAGATCCGGCCAAAGCGGTTAAGTTCTTTTCGCTAGCGGCGGATAAGGGTGACCGCGAAGGCCAATACGGTTTGGCCCTGGCCTATGAACTGGGGGAGGGAATCGAAGCGGACTTGGCCCAGGCCGGAAAATACCTAAAATTGGCCGCGAACCAAGGCCATGTCGGGGCCCAAAGCAAGTTAGGTTTGTTTTACAAAAATGGCCGAGGGGTCGAAAAAAATCTCGGCGAGGCCTTAAAGTTTTTGCGCCTGGCCGCGGATCGAGGTGACGTCGAAGCCCAGTATTTTCTGGGTTCGGCTTATAATGAAGGCCATGGGGTCAAAAAAAGTCCGGCCAAGGCCCTCAAATATATGCAATTGGCCGCCGATCAGGGTCACGCGGAAGCCCAGTTAGACATGGGCTTGTTTTACTCCAACGGCGAAGGGGTCCAAAAAAACCGCTCCCTGGGTTTTAAATACCTTAGCTTGGCCGCCGATCAAGGGGTTCCCGACGCTCAGTTTTGGTTAGGCGTGGAATACAACACGGGCCGAGCGGTCGCGAAAAACCAGCGCCTGGCCTTTAAATACTTCCGCCTGGCCGCCGACCAAGGTCACTACCTGGCTCAGTTTAGCTTAGGGCAGGCTTATTTACTAGGAGAAGGGGTCGAAAAAGACATTGTCCAGTCAAATAAATACTTTGGCCTGTCCGCGGATCAAGGCAATCTCGAAGCTTTCCTTAATTTGGGAATAAATTACTATAGCGGCATTGGAATCGAAAGGGATTACGCCTTGGCCGCCAAATACTGGCATTTCGCCGCCGATCGAGGCCATGCCCTTGCCCAGTCTAATTTAGGGCAGCTCTACATTGAAGGGAAGGGGGTCGAAAAGGATCCCGCCATGGCCAGGAAATACTTCCAAATGGCCGCCGATCAAGGTTACGCCCATGCCCAGGGTTTCACGGGGTTCCTGTACTGTCAGGGCCTTGGCGGGGACAAAGACTGGGACCTGGGCGTAAAGTACTTACGCATGGCCGCCGATCAAGGGGAGCTCATGGGCACGTTTAATTTAGGCAAAAGCTTCGTGGAAGTTGAAGGCGCCGAAAAAAACTTGCCCGAGTCCATAAAATTCATTACGCTCGCGGCCAATCGGGGACTGCCCGATGCCCTTTACGCCTTAGGCGAGGCCCACGAAACCGGTGAAGGGGTCAAAAAAAACATGGCCGAGGCCATCCAATTTTATAAGCGCGCCGCTAAAGGTGGTTTTCAAAAGGCCTATGAGAAACTTCGCGAACTGGAAAAAAAGGGAATCATCTAAAAACCACCCATAATGCCATTTTTTTTTGGCGCTATCAATGGTAAAACCAAAGATTCTTACTTACTTAATTAAGTAAGTGGGTTAAAATCACCTGACCAAAAGTGAGATTCATGACAATCGATCTTTCAAAGGACCCAACATTAGCCAGCCCCTCGGAACTTTTCCAAATGGGCGAGGCTTTTTCTTTGGGGAAAGGGGTCAAGCGGGACTTTAAAAAAGCCATTGAGCTGTGGCGTCTGGCCGGGGAAAAAGATCATCCGGAGGCCCAATTAAGGCTTAGCGAGGTTTATCTCAAGGGTAAGAAGGTCAGGGTGGATTTATTAGAGAGCTTAAAGTGGCTTAAGAAGGCCGCGGCCTTGGGTTTGGCGGAGGCGGAGTGTAACTTGGCCAAATCTTACGATCTGGGCCAACCCTACGGGCAGCAGGATTTTCCCGCGGCCCTGGACTTGTATGTCAAGTCAGCCGGGCGCGGCTGGCCGGCCGCCCAGGCCAGGTTGGGTTTTTCGTATTGGCTGGGGGATTTGACCCCAAAAGATCCGGCCAAAGCGGTTAGGTTCTTTTCCCTCGCGGCGGATAACGGTGACAGCGAAGGCCAATACGGTTTGGCCATGGCCTATGAACTGGGGGAGGGAATCGAAAAGGACTTGGCCCAGGCCGCCAAGTACTTAAACCTGGCCGCGACGCAAGGCCATGTCCTGGCCCAAAGCAAGTTAGGTTTCTTTTACAAAAATGGCCAAGGGGTAGAAAAAGATCTCCCCCAGGCCTTACAGTTTTTACGCCTGGCCGCGGATAACGGCGAGGTCAAAGCCCAGAGTTTTCTGGGCTCGGCCTATAGAAAGGGCGAAGGGGTCAAAAAAGATCCGGCCAAGGCCGCGCGTTACTATAACCTGGCCGCGGAGCAGGGCGAGCCCGAAGCCCAGTTTTGCCTGGGCTTGATTTACGAAAACGGTGAAGGGGTCCAAAAAAACCGCCCCCTGGCCCTTAAATACTATGGCCTAGCCGCCGACCAAGGTCACCCGCAGGCTCAGTTTGTGTTGGGGGTCATTTACGATCTAGGCCGGGGCGTCGCGAAAGACTACAAAAAAGCCTTTCGTTACTATAGCCAATCCGCCGCCCAAGATCACGGCGAGGCTAACTTTTACGTGGGTCAATTCCACTATCACGGCAAGGGAATCGAAAGGGATCCCGTCCAGGCCGTAAAATATTGGCGGATCGCGGCCGAGAGCGGATATCTCCCCGCCCAGATTAATTTGGGAGTGGCTTACCTTACCGGCTCCGGGGTCGACAAAGACACGGCCAAGTCCATAGAATACTGGGTCATGGCCGCCGATCAAGGCGATTGCGAAGCCCAAAGCAACTTAGGCCAGCTCTATTACTCTGGGGATGGCGTGGACAAAGACATCAAAAAGGCCGTAAAGTACTTGACCATGGCCGCCAATCAAGGCCATGCCCACGCCCAGAGTATCTTGGGGTATATTTACCACCAAGGCCAGGAAGTCGAAAAAGACTTGGCCAAGGGGGTTTATTACTTTCGACTGGCCTCCAATCAAGGCCATGACGTGGCCTTGTATAATTTAGCCAAGAGCTATCGGGACGGTGAGGGGGTGGAAAAGGACCTAGCCCAAGCCATAAAGCTCTTTCGCATCGCGGCCAACCGCCATGAGCCCAGCGCCCTTTTCGCCTTGGGCGAGGCCCATGAAACGGGCCAGGGGGTGAAAAAGGACCTGGCC
Organism: Deltaproteobacteria bacterium; assembly: GCA_031277995.1. GTDB lineage: Bacteria > Desulfobacterota > Desulfarculia > Adiutricales > Adiutricaceae > JAIRNQ01. The sequence goes on along the minus strand of JAITLH010000023.1, from coordinate 156 downwards.
CAGGCCGTCCAATATTATAGGGAGTCCGCGAAACATGGCTTTGCCGGGGCGGAGGAAAAACTTCGCGAGCTGGAAAGAAAACAAATCATCTAAAACCCCCACCCCATTACGCCATTTGGGGCCCGATCAACCATAAAAACAAAACCCCTTACTTAA
>JAITLH010000432.1 GCA_031277995.1 Deltaproteobacteria bacterium | reverse complement strand
CTGGAAAAAGCCGGGCGATCGTCGTATATTATAAGCTCAAAGTCCATCATGGCGGCCATGGGGGCCAAGGCCAAGGAGACGTGGCCGCCGCCAAAGACGATTAGGCGCGGTTTGGGACTAAAGGGTTCCATCAAAACCAGGCCCGGGTCCCCTTCTAAGGCCCCTTGGGGGCCAATGGGCCCGTCGGTTTCAGGGGCGGCCCCAGGGGCCGGGTCGGGCGCGTTTTCGTAGAGGGTTAAAGTTTGCGGGCTTAGATCGATTGGCCCCAGTAGCGCTTCTTGGTCCTTTAGATCCTCCCGGGAGGGGCGTAAGTACCTATGGATGCCTTTGGGGCCGTAGGTCGTGGCCAGAATTTGTTCGGCGCCGCCGGATACGCTTTGGTAGAGTTTTTTAAAGATATTGGTCAAGGTCGCACCTCAATAAAGCTAAAATAATGCCGTTATTTAATTTTTCGCCAAAAGCGACTAAGCCATTGGGGGTTTTTCCATGCTCCTAAGGCCCAAGATATTGGTCGTGATATTGGCGGCCGGGAGTTCGGTTCGCTTCAAGCCCGGCCCCAAGGCCTTGCCGCCGCCCAAGGGAGCGGATCTACTTAACCTTACGGTCAAAAGCCTAAGGCTATTGGGACTTAATAGTCCCCTGGCCGTGGCCAATCCCGCCCAAGGCGAAGTCATTGGGCTTATTCGGGAACTTGGCTGCCGGGAACTGGTTAACCCCAATCCCGAGCGGGGCATGTTTTCCTCGATAAGGCTGGTTTTTGCCCAAAGCCAAGGCGAGGCCGCCTTGATCCTCCCGGTGGACGCGGCGCTGGTTAGCGTCGATTCCATCCTCTCGGTCATCGACCACTTTTTGGGCCTGCCCCAAAGGGACGATTTGGCCGCCCTGCCGGCTTACGGCCGGGACTTGGGGCATCCGCCGATAATCGGGAGTAAGCTCGTTAAGGAGCTCTTGGCTTACGAAGGCCAGGGGGGCCTTAGGGGCGCCTTGGCCCAAAGGGGCGGAACCGAGGCCGAAACCCAAAGCGTTGGTTTGGCGAGGCTTCCCGAGGGGCCGCTACCCATCGAAAACTCCAGGCTACGCTATTTGCCCTTGGACGACCCCTTGGTTTTAACCGACATCGATACCAGGGAAGACTTGGAGCGCTTTAATCAAATAAAGAAAAACTCCGTTTTCGTCCCCAAGCCCACGCCCCGAAAGGCCTTGACCTTACTGGCCTTGGCCGGGGTCGAAAGAAAGTTCGATCATTCGTTGGCCGTGGCCGCCGGGGCCCTGCGTTTGGCCCGGGCCATTAAGTCGTCGGCCCTGGAGCTTACTTTCATGGGCGGCCTTTTGCACGATTTGGCCCACGGCGATAAAGGCCACGCCGACCGGGCCATGGAAAGGGTTTTGGAAATCGGTTGGCCCAAAGAACTCGCGACCGTGGTTGGTCGCCATACCGAGCTTTCGGAAAACCTTAGGGCCGTATTGAAACTTATTCCCCGAACCGGCGAAAAACTAAACGATCCACTGACCGCCGACGAGATCGAGGCCACGTTCTGCGTCCATTTGGCCGACAAGTACATAAAAGGCCCAAAACTCGTGGACTTGGAAACGCGCTTTAACCCCGATTGGGCTCTCGAGCGCCCCGAGGCCAAGCCCTACATAGCCCAAAGGCGCGAGGACGCCCTGGCCCTCGATCTCTGGTTTAAGCGAAGATTAAACGACCCCGTGGAAAAAATCCTCACCACCCCCAGCGATTCTCCCTTGGAAGGCTTACTGGCCATGGCCAACGGCGGCCCGGTCGGGCCGCTTATTTAAAAACGGCCGCGGGGATCTCGCGAATTTTAACGAACGTCTGGGGTTTAAAGGAACGATTTATGAAAGAGATCTACCTAGCCAGACATGGCCGAACCATGGCCCCCACGGGGGTCATGATTGGCGCCACCGACGCGCCTTTAAGTTTCGAGGGTCTGGGCGAGGCCGAAGGTTTGGCCAAAAAACTGTCCGGATTGGCCTTGGAGATCATTTTTACCAGCCCCTTGGCCCGGGCCAAACAAACCGCCCAAATAATCGCCCAATCGAGAAACCTGACTCCCATTATCGTGGACGAATTTAGGGAGATTAACCTGGGACTATTTGAGGGTTTTACGGCCGGCGAGGCCAAGGTCAAATACCCTCGCGTCTGGGCCCAGCGCGGCTTGGATCTTTTGGCCGTGGCGCCCCCGGGCGGGGAAAGCTACGGCGATCTGGCCCTAAGGGTCCTTCCGGCCTTTGAAAAAGTCCTTTCCGAAAACTCCCAGGCCAAAAACGCCCTCTTGGTCGCCCACCGGGCCGTCCTCCAAGTTATCCTGGCCAGCCAAAGAAACTTGCCCCTGGCCGAGGCCCCAAAAATCCCCATCGACTACGGGGAGCTTTTGACGGTCGAGAGAAACTGACCCTTTTTTCGCCCCTCGCCAAACGCCCGGCCAAACTCCCGGCTAAACGCCCCGGCTCCGGCCAAGGCTGGGCTTGGCCCCGCCCGGGGCCGGCGGGGCCGGCGTGGGGTTGAGGGTAATTTCCAAGGCCAGCCGATCTTTTAGGAGACCGTTTAGGGCTTTTTTGGCCCTAAGGGCCAAATCGCGCCCCGGGGGGCCGGTTAATCCAAGGGTTACGATCAAAAGCGCTTCGGGGCCCTCGATAAGCTCGGCCGAAAAAGTCGCGACCTCATTAAGTTCGTAAAGGCTCTGGGCCAAATCGGCCAGGCCCAATCCGTAAGGGTTTTGGGCGGAAAAATCGTTTTTGGGAATGATAAGGTCTTCCATTCGGCCGTAAACTTCAAGCCTCCTAAAGACCGATCCGCAAGGGCAGGGGGCCTCCATTAGCCGCCCCAGATCGCCGGTTTGGTAACGGATAAGGGGCATGGCCCGGCGAGAGAGCGAGGTTAGGGTAATCTCGCCCGCTTCCGTGGGCGCCAATTGTCGCCCCTTTTGGCCTATCGATTCAAAGACCAAATCGGCCTCCCGCAGATGGGGGCCGCTATGGGCCGGGCATTCGACCGCCCCGCCCAAGCCAAACTCGGTCATGCCAAAGTGGAGGAAGACCTCGGTTTGCC
>JAITLH010000411.1 GCA_031277995.1 Deltaproteobacteria bacterium | reverse complement strand
AGTTCAAATTCCAGAATTACGCTCTAAGCTTAAAACTGAAAACATTGTTAAAAAAATAATAAAAATTATTTTTATCATATAAATTATAAAACTAATTTTTGTTATTAAAGTTATTGGAGGGGGGCGGGGTGAATTGTCCAAAATTGGCTGGGATGGCTGGTTAGATTTGTCCCGGGATGGACGGAAACTTTGTCTAGGGATTGGCGCTCCCCGTAGGTTTGGCCGATATGGGGCGGTGGAGTTTAGCCTAACCGCGCCCAGCCGAACTGAGGAAGGATCGTTTCGACCGGAATATTGGGAGGGGACGAAAGGGGCCGGCGGCGGTTCGAGGCGGTCAAGCCATCGAAAAACCAAAAACCTTGCCCCTCGCGAATAGGCCCGCGCAAAACAAATAAACCCATATTCATATACGACTAATCATCGCATATGAAATTTAGTTCGATTGTTTAAATTGTTTCATATATTTACAAAATGTCGCTAGGCATATGTCTATGCCTTCACGGGCTTTTAATTCCTCGCGCAGCTTTCTTATGCTCATTTTTTTAGAACTATCGGGACTATTTAAATATTCCCCAAAGAAAGCCTTCAAGCGAGCCTGGGTGGCTTTGGTTAAGCTCCTGGACACTCGCCCTTCAAGCGAGCCCTTGATGATGCTTTGAAAACCTTTCTCGTTTAATTTATTGTAATATCTAAAAACGTCTAAAGGACTGACATTAAGTATATTACTTATTTCACGGATTGTCAGGGTATTTTTTTCTAAATAGCTGACTACCAACGCTTTTCTATATAAGTCAGTATTTAGACGATAAGTTTTCAATATGTCACTTATTCTACCATGTTCTTCTGAAGATAAGTTAACCGTATATATGTTATCCATGAATATAACCTCTTTAACAACTTAAAAATACTATAAAAATTGATTTTTAATAAAATCATAAAAAGGCCTGCCGCGTCCCTTCGCGGCAAAAAACTAGCCGGGATTGGGTCGGGTTGGGATGGCTCGCCTTACCAGTAAACCGACCACCAAAAACCTCACCCTCTCACCAAACTGCCTCGTAAACGGCCATAATCGGCCCGCGACGACGTTTGGCCGCATGGGCAGGTGGGGGGGTGCCCATCAAGGGGTCCGTGCCCTCCCAGACCCCATAACGGCCGTTTTAAAGACAGGCGCTAGGGGCCCCCTCTTTCCAAAGCCGCGGCTTAAACCTGGCGCGAATGGGTAACTAAAAAGTGAGCCTGGTAAAGGCCAAAAAATTCACCAGGGCCGTCAGCACCCAAAGTCTTGTCGAAGCCCCGATGTCATCGGAAGCTACCTTTAGGGGGTTAAAACTCATGCTGCCGGCCGAATCAAGGATTAGATGAGTAAAAACCCCTAAAATACCCAAAAGCCAAACGGCCATGACCTTCTGGCCCCCGGCCGAGGCGACCATGACCGCCCAAAGGCCTCCGTACAAAAAAGGCACGGCCAACGAATGAAAGAGGCCACGGTGTTTCGTACGTCTCTTAAATATTTCCAGTATTATGGTGTTAAATAAAAAGTAGGCTCCCACCGCCGCGAGGACGGTTGAACTGGTTGGCCAGGGTCGGTTTAAAAACTTGCCCGGGGAGGTTACGTAACTGACCACGGCGGCCGAAAAACCCAAGCCCGCCAAAGCCCCGGCTAGTCTTAAAGGCTTTGATTTGTCGTGATCCAGATCGGGGATAAAACCGCCCGAGAGCCCAGCCAGAAAAGCCATCGACGAGGTGGAGCTATCCCAGCCAAAAGCCGCTCCCCCAAAGGCGACGCCCATGGCCGAAGCCAAGCCAGCCACGGCGACATGATATTCAAAATTGGGCAATTTATGAGATACTCCCTAAAAAAACCCGTTAACCCACCATAAAGAACAAAAGAAAAAAGCCTGAGCAAATACCGCTAAAATCTCTCATGACGATAAGTATTATACTTAATTTTGAAAATTTTGTCACTATTCTTTTGGACGCGATAAAATTACGATTTATAAATGTTTTTAGCTAACCATTACCGCTCCCTTTACCATGCGTTTTAATCCTGCTTAGCCAACTAACGTTTCATAATTGTCTTGTTTTTTATTTATTGACGAACGGTAACGCGATTTCATGATTCAATCGCTTAACCAAAAGCTTTAAAGGCCATGGTTCAATCTCGACCGACCTATCTTGGCCAAAAAATTTTTCTTCGCTGTAAGTTAAAAATTTCCCGTAACTTGCTTTTCTCAGTTTATCCTTTGGTTTCGAAATCACTCCAATGAATAATTTTTCCAGTTATTTCGCAAAAATAAATGCTTTGACCTATGGCCCATTATATGTATAATGCCCAAGCGTCCTTGGTTCGACCGACAGAGGGCCGATGGCCTGGCCCAGGTTCAATGCTTTCGTTTTGGCTCCCAAAAGGCTTTTGGTATTTTCGTCAAGGGTTTGGATACTTATCGTCAGGTTTTTTGGGTAGTTCCGTTAAGGGTTTTGGGTATTCCCGTCAAGGGTTTGGATACTTTTCGTCAGGTTTTTTGGGTAGTTCCGTCAAGGGTTTTGGGTATTCCCGTCAAGGGTTTGGATACTTTTCGTCAGGGTTTTTGGGAAGTTTCGTCAGGGTTTTGGATACTTTTCGTCAGGGATTTTGGTTATTTATGTCAAGGGGTTGGGGAATTTCCCGGCGCTAGGCGACATCCTAAAAAATTTTATTTAGGCAAATACTTAACATGCCGTGATCCATTGAATGAACGATAAGGTTGGTTAATTTTACTATTTACAAAAATAAAAAACCATTAAGTACATTTTCTGGGAGTTTTTATGAAAAAAGGAGCCATTATAACAAATATAGCTCCATTGACTTTGGCGCCCCTAGTCGCCGACAAACCCTGGGGTTCGGTCAATCACTCTTCGTTTAACATGCCCGCCAAAGCCGATGGCGTCAACTGGGGCGAGATTTGGCTCGCTTCCGAAGAATTTGGACTAGTCACAAAGGTTTCCTCTGGGTCCCAAAGCGGCAAAACTTTGGCCCAAATCAAGACCCAGTGGGGGCCGCTTTTAACCGGCTCGCAAGACCACGACGAACTTGGGCTAAAAAAGACTTTAAATTCAAGCTTTAGGTTAGAACGTACCGGCGAAGAACCCGGCCCGATTAGGTTTCTAACTTCGGACGAATTTTGGTATGTCCTGGAAGCCGGTCCAGACTCCTGGATGGGAGCCGGAACTTCGCCCGCCGAAGGCCCCATCGCTAAGAGGCTAAAAAAAATCCCCCTGGAACCAGGCGATCGTTATCTCGTCCCGAAAGGACTTATCCACTGCCAGGGCCCCTCGGCCACCGTCTTAAAGGCCCTGCCCTCCGCCTCGTTTGTCGAAACCATCGACGACTGGGGACGCCCCCCCGATACCTGGAACTTTTCCAAATCGCCCGTGCCCATAACCTCTACCAACTCCAATCTGCCCTACCTGCATACGATCTGTAGCGGCCGAGACCGGATCCTCTACCAAGGCCCGCTATTTACGGTAACCTTGGTCAACACCAACTTTTTTTCCGCCGCGGGTGAAAAGATGTCTCTCGTTTGTCCCGTCAGGGGGCGAGGCAGTATAGAAACCTCCGGTATCAATGAAACGGTGAGGCTCCACCCCGGTCAAGCGACGCTAATCCCCGCCGGTATCCCACAATACTCAATTAAGTCAAGTACCATTATAAGTTATCTGTTATTTGAGTTTAACCAAGGCGAATATTTGACCGCTTAAATTGAGTTTAACCAACCAAAAACTTTAATCAGTCGCGTTTTAGAGTTACGGCAAGTAGCTAGGGTTAAGATCATGCCGATAATTCCAAGACTAAACACTTAATTTTATTCTAAAAAAATTTTTTTACCCTTAACTTAACAGTCTTAAAAATAATTTTAAGCGATTTTTTAAACCTTAATAGACTTAAAATAGTTTTAAGTGATTTTGTGCCTTGTTATGGATAGACATTTGGGCGATTCCCCAGAATCGAAAAACACCGAAAACCCTTATTTCGCGCCCGGAATGCGTCTTGTAATAAGAAACAAAGAGTGGCTTGTTAGGAGGGTGGAAACCAACCCGCTTGGCAACAAAGTTCTTCACGCCCTTGGCCTATCCCCTTTCGTAAATGGCGTTGAGGCCACGTTTCTTTCCGATCTTGAAAACATAGAACAAATCGATCCCGCCCAGGTCACGCTGGTCCCCGACGATTCGCACGCCTTCATAACATCCTTACTTTACGTCGAAAGCCAATGGCGCCAAAAAATCCCCACCGACTCGGCCATACATATCGGGCACCGGGCGGCCATGGACACCATGGAGTTCCAACTAACGCCGGCCAGTTTAGCCTTGCGAAAACCCAAGCAGAGGATCCTAATCGCCGACTCGGTCGGGCTTGGCAAAACCCTGGAAGCCGGTATCCTTTTGTCGGAATTGATTGTCCGGGCTAAGGCCAAAAGAATCCTGGTCATAACCGTCAAAAGCATGATGGCTCAGTTTCAAAAGGAGATGTGGAACCGTTTCTCCATTCCCTTGGTCCGTCTTGACTCAAATAGAATTCAAAGAATCCGCGCGGAATTACCCGCCAACCACAATCCTTTTTACTTTTATAATCAAGTGGTCGTTTCGATAGACACAATCAAGCGGGATCTTGAGTATCGAGCTTTTTTGGATAATTCATGGTGGGACGTCATCGTCATTGACGAAGCCCAAAACGTGGCCGATCGCCAGAGGCAAGCCCAGAGGTCAAGATTGGCCAAACTTCTAGCCGATCGATCCGACGCTCTCATCATGCTATCGGCCACGCCTCACGACGGCCGCGGCGAAAGCTTCGCTTCGTTAATGAATATGCTCGATCCCACGGCCATCGCCAATCCCGGCGATTACTCAAAGGAGGACATTAAAGGCTTGTGCGTTCGACGTTTCAAAAAAGACGTCCAAAACCAAATCAACGAAGCTTTCAAAGAGAGAAAAGTCACTTTGGAGAAATGTCAAGCCACGCCGGTCGAAGAGGAGGCTTTCGGCTTATTGGCCAACTTGCGGTTAAACATGGACATAGGCCCAAACCGGCTATCCGCCATGTTCTTTAAAACCATTTTAGAGAAGTCCATTTTTTCCAGCCCGGCGGCTTGCCTACAAACCCTGGAAGAACGGCTAAAAAAACTTGACAAGCTAAACCCTTCCGATTACCAAGCGGACATAAATCAATTGACCGCTTTGCAAAAATCGGTGGCGCGGATAAAGCCCGCAAATTTTTCCAGATATCAAGCGCTTCTTAAACTCGTTAACGGGAAACGTTACGCCTGGACAAGAAAGTCCGATGACCGCCTAGTCATTTTCACCGAACGAATCGAAACGATGCGTTTTTTGACCAAAGGCTTAAAACAAGATCTAGGCCTTTTAGAAGATCAAGTCGTGGAGATGTACGGCGGATTTTCGGACGCGCGGCAACGGGAAATCGTCGAAAATTTCGGCCGAAAGGCCTCCCCGATTCGAATCCTCGTGGCCACGGACGTGGCCTCGGAAGGGTTAAACCTTCATTACCTATGCCACCGGGTCATCCACTTTGACATCCCTTGGTCCCTGATGGTTTTCCAGCAAAGAAACGGCCGCGTCGATCGCTACGGCCAAAAGGAGAGCCCGGACATTCGCTATTTTCTGAACCAATCCGAAAACCCTAAAATTAACGGAGATCTCTGGTTGCTGGAGATTTTGTGCCGAAAAGAAGAGCAGGCTCTTAAAAACTTAGGGGACCCAGCGATTTTGATGGGGAAGTTTAGCGTTCAAGAGGAAGAAGAGCGGGTCGGCGAAGCCATGCAAAACTCCATCCCGCCCGAACGATTCGAGAGCGAACTAAGCGAGTTTGACCCGCTGGAATTTCTTTTGGCTTCCACCGCCCAGACCGACGCCCGCCCAGAGATAATCGAGGACAAGACTTTATTTACGGATCTTGAATACGCCAAGACGGCCATCGCTTTTTTTAGCCGCGACGGCCAATATGCCGTAAAAAGCCTTAAGACGGTCGAGGGGATCGAAATCGAAGCCCCGGAAGACTCCGACCTAATAAGCCGGCTAAAAGTCTTAATGCCTGAAGAAATCGAGATAGGGACCTACCTGAGGCTTTCTTCCGACAAAAAATTCGTCATGGATGAAATCGAACGCTGTTTGCAAAATAGCTTATCGGCGACGGCTTGGCCGGCGACCCAGTATCTTTGGCCGCTCCACCCGCTTTTCTCCTGGATTAACGAAAAAACCGGCATTCTCTTTGGCCGCAACGAAGCCCCTTTGCTCGCCCTCCCCAAAGGATTGGAACCGTCGGAAAGCCTTTTTCTGCTTTCCTGCACGATTTCCAACCGTAAGTCGGCGCCGGTGGTGGACCATTGGTTTGGCCTATTATTCAAAAACAAAACCCTCGCCCAGGAAATGGGCTTTGTCGAAGCGCTGAAAAGGGCGGGACTTATCGATTCGGAGCGTTCCAATCCGTCACTCGCGACCGATGAAACGGTCCAAACTTTGACGGCCCTCATACCGACGGTCATGAAAGAAGCCAAAAACGTCGTTTCGAGGTTATTTACCCACTACGGGAATGAAACCAAACCGATCGTCGCCTCGGAATTGGAAAAACTAAGGGAACTTTATAAGCGCCATTTGGAGTACCAAAAATCTCTTCAGACTATCGATAAAAAATCAAAAGAAAAAGTTAAAGACATGCCCGATATCGAAAAAATGTTTAAATCTTTTACCAAATGGGTGGAAGAGTCTTTAACTACTGAAAATACCCCTTACCTACGGATAATAGCCGTCCTAACGGGGGGACAAAGATAATGGCTTGGCACTGGATCGGCATACATAATATCAACGAATATTTATCGAACTATTACCTTTTCAACATCTTTGAAAAAGATTTGAATGAAAAGGTATCGAGTTGGATTCAAGCGGCCAACGCTTCGGCGGAGAACTTAAATCCCGCTTTGGGACAGACCAATCTCTCGCCCGAGGCTTTTTTCCCTTGGAACAAACTTAAAGAGTTTGGACGATCCTTTAACGCCATTCGAGAGCGCGGCCTACGCCTTGGCGCGAAAGACCAACCTTTTTCGCGAGTTACGCGGTTGGCTAACCAATTGCTACCCGCCCTTGGCTATCCGACCCCGGACCCGTTTTCGCTCGCGGTAGAAAAGGTTACCATCCCGGTCTACTCTAAAGTCGTCGCCTCAAACGGCGACCCGCTGTTATGGGTATTATTGACCGTTGGCGCGCGAGACGACGAAACGTTTTTAAGGAACCACTCCTTTGACGGCGGCTCCTTAAATCAAAATTCCGTCCCGCTCGTTACGGGCGTTGACAATGAGAGGCTAATCCAAAAAATATTTTTTAGGCAGGATAGCTCGCCTAGATGGCTACTGTTTGTTGGGATTGACGGACTGGCCTTAATCGATCGAAACGCTTGGCATGACAAAAAGTACCTTCAATTCGACCTTACGGAAATTTTTCGCCGCCGCGAGGAAATCACCATCCAAGCCATGGCGCTCTTACTTCACCGCCAATCCATTTGTCCCGAAGATAACCTATGCTTCCTCGATGAGCTTAAGGACAATTCTCGCCAACACAGCGAGGGCGTTTCGGAAGATCTCAAATTCGCCGTAAGGGAAGCGATCGAGCTTCTCGTAAACGAGGTTCTCCACTCCCTGACCCAAGATCCAGGCAAAAGCCCAAACGCGGCCAATTTAGATAATCGCGACTTGGGTCCCGTGGACCCCGACGGGCTAACCAAGGAGTGCCTGCGTTACGTCTATCGCCTGATTGTCGTTTTTTTCATAGAATCCAAGCCCGAACTTGGTTACGCCCCGATGAAAAGCCCAATTTACTTAAAGGGCTATTCCCTGGCTTTTCTAAGGGAAATCGTCGAAAACTTCAGGTTGAAGTTTGAAACGGCGGACGAAGATTTCCTTCACCAATCGCTAACCAAGCTTTTTGGCCTAGTCTACAACGGTTACCAAGACAAAACGCCCGCGGCAAAAAATGGCTCCGACCCAGAAGTCTATCAAAATATCTTTGTCATTGAACCATTAAAAACCCATATTTTCGATCCCGATTATACTCCCACCATTAACAAGGCCAAGATCCGCGACTCGGTCATGTTAAAAATAATCGATCTTTTGAGTATCTCCAGGGCGGCCGGCCGCGGCAAGGGACGCCGAGGGCGAATTTGTTACGCGACTTTGGGCATAAACCAGCTAGGCGCCGTTTATGAAGAGCTTTTGTCTTACCGAGGCTTTATAGCCAAAGAAAACCTAGCCGAGGTAAAACGGGCCAAAGCCGGTTACGGAGCGCGAGAGGTACGTTATTTTGTACCTGA
>JAITLH010000389.1 GCA_031277995.1 Deltaproteobacteria bacterium | reverse complement strand
CCAAACCCCATAACCTTAAAAATCAAATAGCCGAGGGGGCGATGCCCACTCGGCTATTTGTTTTTTTGGGGCCCGGTGTCAAGCTTGACACCGGGACCGGGAGGCGAATATCAAAGCCTTTTAGGCTTTAAGACTATATCGCCGAGGCCTCGCCGGGTTCCAAGGCGGATTGTTCAAAGGCCAGACTTAGTTTGCGCCGGCGAGTTTGGGCCAAAACCACGATCAAGAGCAAAAAGAGCCCCGGGATGCCAAAGAGCCATTTTTCCGGGCGGTTACGGTTGGGCATCTCTATGCCCAGAACTTGGGTGGGGTTATCCATGTTGACGCCTAGTTTTTCCAGGCGGCTACTAAAGCCAACGTTAGTCAACATTAAAACGTCGTCTTTCCAGCCCATAAAAACCCCGGCTTGGGCCAGGCGCCGCTCGGGAGTGTCGCCATTATTGGGTAAAACCACGACCTGATCGACCACCCGGCCGTTTCTAAAGTTGGTCAGGAGGTGTAAGCGGATATATTCGTTTGGTCCCAGCTCCTCTACCGACTCCATGATTTGGGCGGGGGGCCTTTCTTGATAAGGCGGATACATAAAATCTTGCGGAATGTCGGGCCTAAACAGAAAGACCATGGAAGCCAAAAGAAAAATGACTTCCCACCAGCGGGTCTTAACCAAAAAGTACCTGTGGGTAGCGCAGGCGAAGGCCATGCAGGCCAAAAGCGAGGTCCCGATTACCCAGATCAAGTGGAAGACGTTTTTTATGTTAAGGAGTAAAATCTCCTGATTGTACAAAAAGACGAAGGGCAAAACGGCGGTCCTAAGCTCATAGATAAAGCCCTGGACCCCGGTTTTAAAGGGATTGCCTCCGGAAATGCCCGAGGCGGCGAAGGCGGCCAGGGCCACCGGCGGGGTCGCGTCGGCCATGACCCCAAAATACAAACAGAAAAGGTGAACCGCCAAGAGCGGAACGCCCAAACCGTAAGCCGCCGAGAGGTTGTAGATAACCGGGGCCAATAAGGTGGAGACGATTATGTAGTTGGCCGTGGTGGGTAAGCCCATCCCTAAAATGATGGAGAGAACGGCCGTAAGGAGTAAGGCCACCGGCAAAAAGCCCCCGGAAATGTATTCCACCATCGCGGCCAAAACCAAACCCACCCCGGTCAAACTCACCGTGCCCACGATTATTCCGGCGCTGGCCGTGGCCAAGCCAATGCCAATCATGTTTTTGGCGCCGCCCACCAGGCTGGTCATGAGTCTGGAAACGCCGTTTTTAAAGGCCGGCAAGAGTGGCTGCTTTTTTCTCCAAGCCACAAAAGGCCTATGGGTAAGGACTATGAAGATCATCAGTAGGCAAGCGTAATACGCGGCCAAGCCCGGCGACATCTCCATAATCATTAGGCCCCAGACCAAAGTCGCCGTGGGCAAAAAGTAAAAAAGCCCCGACAAGATAACCGGAACCGCCGATTCAAACTGGGTTAGTTTTTCGTATTCGGTTTCGGGAAGCTCGGGGACTTTAAGGGAGAGAAAAAGAAGGCCTAAGTAACAAACGAGCATGAAAAGGACGAAGAAAATCCAAGAATAACCACCAAAAACGCTGGGAATCCAATTAAGTAAGTAAAAGATCAAGCTGACCGTGATAATCGTTGAACTTAGACCCAAGCCCCATCTTAAAACCTTATGCAGAAAAGGTCTGCTCCTACCGGGGGAGGGTTTCATGCCCAGTTTGCAGGCTTCCAAGTGAACGATAAATAAAAGCGAAAGATAGGCCAAAACCGCCGGGATGAAAGCGTGTTTGATTAGCTGAGAATAGGGCATGTTTATGTACTCAGCCATCAGGAAAGCCGCGGCCCCCATTACCGGGGGCATGATCTGGCCGTTTGAGGAAGCGGCCACCTCGACCGCCCCGGCTTTTTCCGGGGTAAAGCCGACCTTTTTCATGAGCATGATCGTGATCGGCCCGGTCGTCAAAACGTTGGCGATGGAAGATCCGGAGATAAAACCGTGAAAGCCCGAGGCGACCACGGCCGCCTTGGCCGGTCCGCCCCGCAATCTACCCAGTAAGGCAAAGGACAGGGCCGTTAAGTAATTGGCCGCCCCGGCCCCCTCCAAAAGCGCCCCAAATAACACGTAGAGAAAGACGAAGCTAGTCGAAACCCCCAACGGCAGGCCAAACACGCCTTCCTGGGTTAGCCAGAACTGCGAAGCCGCCCTAGACAAGGTGGCCCCGCGGTGGGCCAGGAGCTGGGGCATGTAAGGCCCGAAAAAAACGTAACCCAGAAAGGTCAAGGCGACCAAGGTCATCGGCAGTCCCATGACCCGGCGGGTCGCTTCCAATAAAAGTATCACGCCCACGCAAGACACGATTACGTCCAAAGTCGTGGGCAGTCCCGGACGCCTGGCCAGCTGGGCTTGAAAAAAGTACAAATAGCCGGAACTTAAGGCGGCCACGATCCCAAAGAACCAATCGTGAAAAGGCACCTTGGTGACCGGACTGCTTTTGAACATGGGGAAGCCCACGAAAGCCAAGAATATGGCGAAGCCCAAGTGGAAGGATCTGCTGGCCGTGTCGTTTAATACGCCCACGCCCAAAGCGTAGGGGATGGGCGAGGTAATCCAAAGCTGAAACAAAGTCCAAAGAATGGGCACGATTATGAGGATGACGTGGGCTACTCCGGTGGGTTTACGGCGGCCGGTTTCCCTCTCCAAAAAAGCCTTCAGGACTTCCGAATGATCGGCTCGATCTTTTAAAGTCATCACAAACACCAAAAATAAATCACGCGATTAAGTAGCGAAGACTAAATCTCAAATAAAGAAGGTCAAAATCACTCTAAATCACTGGTAAAAAAAACGCGATCTTAAAAAAATCATAAAAATTTTTAAAGATCGATCTTAAAGTTAACCCATAAATAAATCATCACTATTTTTCAAGAGTTTGAGTACTCTTAAAAAAGCAATATAAATTACCTAGGCTAAGGTTCAATTTCATTTGAACGTTAGTCTTGGAATTAACTATTTAAATGTATTGTTATTTAATCAAACAAACGTTGATTTAGACTTTAAGGAAGAATAAAACAACAGACTGGAAGATAAGTTACGACAAAAGATGTATTTTCACTAAAAAAGCGAAGCGCTTTTTTGGTGAAACTCGTCGGCAAAATCATTGGCCTTAAGCTTAGCCCTTTTCGCGACTTGCCCTTTAATCGCCCGCGTTGGGGCCTAGAAGCGCTTGGGAGCCTTGACCCTAGTCTTTTTGTGCCTCCACCTTGACGCGAGGCCGTGCGGGGGCAATTTTGGGCGATTACGGGCCCATCCTGGATCGGGTAGAGAAACGATTTTTGGCCAAAAAGGCCGCGCCCTTTCAAGCGCAAACCAAAGACGCGCCAACAATGGCGGCGTCTTTGGTTTGACGAAAGTCTGGGCGAAAACAAAACCAAGAATCTAGGGACCAGGGGTGAGCGAAAAACGCCCCGGTCAAAGCCCCGCGGTTATATTACCATAAAAACCGCCGTAATGTTCAGGGGCAATTGGGCCCAGGGCGCGAAAAGGGCCAAAGGTTTGTCCGAGGTATCGGCAAATCCCTAGTTGACTTGTAGGCCGGCTTCTTTGAAATACCTTAAAGCGCCCGGGTGGAAAGGAACGGTGCTCCCTTTGAGCATATCTTCGACGGATAGGCCAGATAAGGCCGGATGGACGTTTTTAAGTTCCTCAACGTTGGTAAAAATGGCCTTGGTGACCTGGTAGGCAATCTCTTCGGGCAGCTCGGCGTGAACCATGAGGGTGGCCTTGGGTCCGAAGGTATTGACGTCGGCGTCGGTTCCCTTATACATGCCGCCGGGAATCACGGCCTTGGGGTAGAAAGGATACTTGGCGATAAAGGAATCGACCTTGGCGCCGGTCACCGGAACCACGACGGAATCGCAGGTGCTGGTGGCTTCGGTTAAGGATCCATTGGGATGGGCGATGACATAAACGTAGGCGTCAATTTTATTGTCGCAAAGGGCCCCGGCCATCTCGGCGGGCTTAAGATCCGTGGCCAGCTTGAAGGTCGCGGCGGTCCAGCCATACTCTTGCATCAAAAGTTCCAAGGTATTGCGGTTACCCGAACCCGGATCGCCCAGGTTCATGCGCTTACCGGCCAGATCGTCAAAAGTCGCGATATTGGCGTCCTTGCGGGCGACCAGGGTAAAGGACTCGCTCTGGAGGTTGGCCAAAACCCTAAGGTTGGTGTCGGGACCGGCGGCTTGGAACTGATCCACGCCGTTATAGGCTTGATATTGAACGTCGGACTGAACGATTCCCAAAAACATATGTTTGGGATCCGAGCGGATGGTGTTGACGTTAAAAACCGAGGCGCTGGTGGATTCGATCTTGCAGTCGATGTTTTGCCCAGTTTCTTGCTGGATGCGGTTAAAGATACGGCAGATGGCCCCGCCGGTTGGATAATAGACTCCCGTTTGTCCGCCAGTACCAATCACTATGTACTGGACGTCACCCGATTGAGCCTCCGCGGTCATGGGCTGAAAAGTAGCCACCAGGCCAAAACAAAAGGCAAGGGCTAAAAACTTGAAGACTAATTTTTTGGACATGCGATACTCCTACGCGGGAAAAGCGGCCAAAACGAACTAAAATATCTTTCGGCGCTTGAAATCCGCCCATCCGCCTTCGCGGCGATTGGACGTATGCAAAAAAAATCACGATCGTTATTGCCACGCCTCGAAAGGCGGTGAGCTTACCAAAAAAAACCTCCGCCGCGACTTCTCCGCCCCTTGTGGGGGGAGAAACGAGCTTATCGAAAAAACCGGCCGCGAATCCCGTTTGGGGAAGGACGTCAAAGCCAACTAAAAAAAACGACCCGCCGAAAAGACAAAATCGTCTAAAGTAATTAGAACAAATTCTTTGCGGTGCGGTTGATAATACCAGAAACACTTAATGATTCCAACACAGTTTTCTGTCAAATCGCTAACCTATTGTAAGGACTTGGAAAAGATACTATCGAGCCAAAGTTTAAAGTTTTAAAAAATTTTTTGATAATATAACTAATTATTAGCCTAAATCATAAACTTCAACGTTCTTATCCCAACAAATAAGAAACCGCGGATCGACCGGCGATCCGCGGTTTCTTATTAGTGCTATAAATGAGAGGAGAAGATAGCCTTAAGGAAACTCAAATAATAGACTAAGTTATTTTATTTCGATTATTTCGCGGTTTTCCAGTATTGGCGAATGTCATCCTTCAGGCTGGCCGGAAGGGGGACGTACTGGAGGTTAGCGGCTTGGGCGTCGCCGTTTTTAAAGCACCAATCGAAGAAAGTCGTGACCAGTTCGACGGCCTCGGGATTGTCGGTCCTAACGAGAATGAAAGTGGCCGCGGCGATGGGCCAGGAGTTAGCGCCGCTCTCGTTTACCAGCCACAAAAAGTAGTCTTTGCTCTTGTCCCAGTTGGCGTTGGCGGCGGCCGCCGTGAAGGTATCTATCGAGGGAGCGATGGTTTTGCCTTCCTTATTGATTAAGCTGGTCCAAACGATCTTGTTTTCGTAGGCGTAGGCGTACTCGACGTAGCCAATGCTGTTGGCGGTTCTCTTAACGCTACCGGCCACGCCGTCGTTACCTTTTTGGCCTGAGCCCACCGGCCAGTTTACCGATTTTCCGGCGCCAACCGCGCTTTTCCATTCGGGGGAAACCTGGGAGAGGTAATTGGTGAAGATGGCCGAGGTGCCGGAACTATCCGCGCGATAGATCACGTTGATGGTTTCGGATGGAAACTTCTTTCCGGGGTTTAAGGCGGCGATGGCCGGATCGTCCCACTTGGTAATGATGCCTTGAAAGATGTCAGCCAAAACCTTACCGCTTAAGATCATGTCGTTATTTTGGAAGCCTTCCACGTTAACGATGGCCACGACCCCACCCAAAACGGCCGGGAATTGGATAAGTTTTGACTTCTTTAAATCCTCGGTGGTTTGCGGGTCATCGGAGGCCCCAAAATCAACCGTGCCTTCGGTTACCTGCTTGATGCCGCCACCGGAACCGATGGACTGGTAATTGACCTTGGTTTGAGTCGCCTTCTCGTAATCAAAGGCCCAAACCGAATAAATGGGATAGGGAAACGAGGCGCCGGCCCCGGTCAGATCCCTGGCCGAAGCTAAGGCCGGGCAAAGCGTAATGACGCCTAATACTAAGGCCAAGATGAACTTTCTCATACAAACCTCTTACAAAATTTGAATATTGGGCGGTCGCCCATAGGAGCTGCCTTAAGCGAAGAATAGGACAGCGTTTGATTCGCATGAATAAATCCTAATTCTCGCAAATAAAATGCCCACTAAAAAAACGTAAAATAATCGTAAAATTTCACCCTCCCCCGACCCCACAAAAAACCCCCACAATCCCCCGTAAGCCAAAGTAAATAAGACTTTCCCACCCCGGCCCCAAAAACAAAAGGAGGGAGACCTGGCGGGAAATCGGAAGAATTTGATTGACAGGGGAAAGAAGGGATGGTTAGGGGTGGTAGGAAAAAAGGCGGAAAGGTTTATCGAAACCGGCAGACCGGGCGGGGCTGGCAGTGTCAACACGGCCAATCAGGCTAAAAATCTAGCTAAAAACCAAACCTCAGGAGCCTATTGTTTTGGCTCCAGATCTTTTTGGGTAAGCCTGACCACGAAAGTGTTTCCGGGCTTGTCGTTTTCCACGACCTTGGCTTGGCCGCCGTATAGTTTGGCGATGTGTTTTACGATGGATAGGCCAAGGCCGGAACCGGAATTGTCGCGGTTACGGGAAGCGGACAGGGAATAAAAACGCTCAAAAATTCTTTCCCGTTCGTTTAAAGGGATGACCGGGCCTTGATCGGCCACGGTAATCTCAAGCTCATGGTCGCTTCGTTTAAGGCCGATGTCGATGTCGGATCCGCTTGAGTATTTAATGGCGTTTCCGATGAGGTTAACCAGGACGCTGGTCAGATGGCTTCCGTTGACGTTTACTTGACCAGAGTCGGTTTGCCAGTTTAAGGTTTTTCCCTTGGTTTCTATCAGATCCCTGACGTCGGTTACCACTTCGTCAAGATCGGCCGACGAGAGCAAGGGTTCGCTGGTCTCGAAACGGTGAAGGGAAATAAGATCGTCCAAGAGCGTGTTTAATCTACGGGCGTTTCCGTAAATGGTGGTTAGGAATTTGTCCAAATTATCTTTGGACATGTCCTTGTCTTTGGTTATGACTTCGCTGGTGGTCATAATTAGTGTCAAGGGGGTTTTTAATTCGTGGGAGATGTTGGCCACCAGGTCGGATTTGTAACCGGAATATTTAAGCCTATCGGAGATGTCATGCAAAATTATCAAGGTCGCCTGCTCCGACGATTGATAATTTACCGAAATGGTCCGATCGCCTAGGTGAAGTTCCGAGACGTGCTCTTTTCCGGTCAAAGACTCCATGATGGAGAGCATGTCGGTTTGGTTTATTTCCGAAACGTGACCCGGCAGCTTGTAGCCCAGTATAAGTTCCGTTTTCTCGTTTGAGTAAATAATCGAATCGTTTTCGATTAAGATAACCCCTTCCTTGATGTTATCGAGTATGTATTGCAGCCGGGAATTAAGGGTGGCGTTTTTCTGGCCAAACTCTTTAAGTTCCCTGGTGACCGTGCTTAGGGAATAAAGAACGGTATCGAGAGACGCGTTGTTAAAGGTCGGGAGGTTTTGGTTGCCGTTCTTCGCGTCGTTTACCGCTTGGCTAAGTTCCTTTAGGGTTTTGCTGGTGTTTTTTGAAACCAAAAAGGCGAAGATCCCCACCCCTATCACCAGGGCCAGGAGGCCGGAAAAAGTCTGGGCCAGTAAGGCCCCGGAGAGATTTTGGTAATAATCAGCCGGATAAGCCACCCTCAAAACCAGATCGTCGTTTATCCGATCGGCGTAGTAAATGGTGTATAGGCCCGTGGTGGCGCTTTGCCTCGTGGCCATGGCCGGAACGCCCAAAAAGGCGCTTCTGATTTCTTCCCTCTGGCTGTGATCTTCGGTGACTTCCCCTTGGGTTCCCGTGTCAAACAGAACCGTGCCGATTCGGTCAATCAGGGTCACCCTTAATCCCAATTTTTTGCTTAGATCTTTAAAGACTTCGGTATCCATGGTGCTTGCCTGGATGATCGAAACCAATTGCCATTGATTTTTTAATTGATCCTCAAACTGCCTGGAGCTCAATTCAACGTTTTTCTGCTGAATCAAGGCCAAACCGAAGACCAGGACCAACGCGGCCGGCAAAAAAATCAAGGCGAATATTTTATAGTTATTGATCATGTTTTCGCTCTGGAATAACTCCCAACAGCCGATATGAATGAAAAATTCTAACCCGGTTTGGTTCGATCATCTATTGTTAACTGTAAAACACAACAAAATGCCATTTACACTTATTTAAGTTTATACTTAAAATTGCTTTTACTCTTAATCACTTTTACTCTTTTAATTAATTACACTTTTACTCTTAAACTCTTTTTCTCTTTCTTGTATGATTGTCTTCTTTTTTGTTCGCTATTGGATTCCTTTCACCTGGCGGTGTCCTGGGTCCTGGCTTCCCAAAGGTAGCCAATCTTGGGGAGGGTTTTTATGAATCGGCCTTTGTCGGAGAGCTTTTTTCTAAGCATGGCCATGTGGACGTCCACGGTTCGGCTGTTGACGTCGTTTTCGTAACCCCAAATGATGTTTAAAAGCTGGTTTCTGGTAAAGACCTTTCCGGGTTTTCGGATAAAAAGGGCCAGGAGATCAAACTCCTTTTGGGTAAGCTGAAGTTCGTTATTGTCGCATATGGCCTTATGCGAATCGAGTTCCACGCTTACCCCGCCGCTACTAAAAAAGCCCGTATTGGAACTCTCCCCGCTAAGGCGCCTTAAGGCGACCTTGACCTTGGTCTCCAAAAGCTTAAGGCTAAAGGGCTTGGGGAGATAGTCGTCGGCGCCCCGCTCTAGGGCCCTTATTATGTCATCCTCGGAAGTCCTGGCCGAGATGATGATGACGGGAGTTTTTTGATCCTTTTGCCGAAAGATGTCCAGAAACTGAAGCCCCTGAAGACCGGGGAGCATCAGATCCAGCAAAACCAGATCCGGCGGGCAATCTTCCACGGCGATGAGAGCGTCGTTGGCGTTATCAAAGGCCGTAACCTGATAACCCTCCCGAGTTAGGTTATACTCTATGACTTCCCTTAGAGCGGCTTCGTCTTCAATCATCATTATCAACATTATGCCCGACCTTTCTTTCCCCCTATCGGTACCTCAACCGATAAGACTTATCGCGTCTGGCCAAACGCGAATTCGGCTTGGCTTAATTGTCGCCATCCAATTCCTGGCCGTCTTCTGGGGCGTGGCGAAGAAGTATCCCTTTGGTTACGTAGGGAACCATGATGGCGATGTTTTTGGCGTGGTCAGCCACCCTTTCGATCCGCCTTATGACGTTAATTAGTGAAACAACGTCTAGGGCCTTTTCCGGATCCTTGGCCATCTGGCTGATTAAATACTCGTTTAGTTTTTTTTGCAAATCGCCGACCGTTCGGTCATCTTCAAGTAGGCCCAGGTAAGCTTGATCGTCTGAGGCGAAAAAGCAGTCCATGGCCCGGCCAACCATGCTCCCGGCCATTTCGGACATCTGGGCGAACTCGGGCACCCTTACCCAATACGTTCCCAGGTGTCTGGAGAGGGTCTCCCGGCAAAGAACCGTTGAGTGATCGGCGATGCGTTCGATTTCATTGGTAAGCCTAGTCACGGCCACGGCAAACCTTAATTCCAGGGCCTTGGGCGCCTTAAGCGCCAGAAAGGTCAAGCACAAACCTTCTATCTCGTTTTCCAGGGAATCCACCTGGGAGTCCTTGGCGATGACCGTCCGGGCCAGTTCGTGATCGGACTTGGCCACGGCCTTGGCGGCCTCGGCAAACATATCCGAGGCCAGTTTGCCCATCACGGCCAACTTGGCCCTGATAACGCTTAAATCTTTATCTGACATTGTCATAAAATTTTTCCTTACGTTAATTTTACCAGATATATTCCCTTAACCAAAACGACCGGTCACGTATTCTTCGGTCATTTTATGTTTTGGTTTAGTAAAAATAGTGGCCGTGTCGTCAAACTCTACCAAAGAACCTATATACATTAGCGCCGTGTAGTCGGAAATCCTGGCCGCCTGTTGCATGTTGTGGGTAACGGCGATTATGGTCACGTCCTGTTTTAACTCGACCATGAGTTCTTCGATCTTCTTACTGGATATGGGATCCAAAGCGCTCGTGGATTCGTCAAAGAGAATGACCTTGGGTTCCACCGCTAGGGTCCTGGCGATGACGAGTCTTTGTTGCTGCCCTCCGGAAAGGCCTTGGGCGTTTTCGTTTAAGCGATCTTTGACCTCTTCCCAAACGGCCGCCTGACGCAAGGCCTTTTCGACTTTTTCTTTGAGGGTGTTCATATTG
>JAITLH010000365.1 GCA_031277995.1 Deltaproteobacteria bacterium | reverse complement strand
AAAAAGTCAACCTCCTTGGCCAAAAAATCGGACATCATGGCCGCCGAGGGCACCTCGACCATTATCCCAAGTTGAACCGGATCGGTAACTCCCAGGGCTTCTTTTTCCCTAAGAACGATGTCCCGGGCCGCCTCAAACTCGGAGATGTTGGAAACCATCGGGAACATGATTCCCAGCCGGGTTAGATGGGCCACCTTTAAAATCGAGCGGACTTGGGCCGAGAACATCTCGGTGCCCAGCATGTTTAAACGGATGCCCCTAATCCCCAGAAAGGGGTTAATCTCGTCGGGGAGCGGCAAGTAGGCCAAGGGCTTGTCGCCGCCGACGTCCAGGGTCCTCACGATTAGGTCCCTAGCCTTGGTCAGGGAGTTGGCGATGGAGGTATAGGCCTCGGTTTGCTCCTCCTCGGTCGGGGCGTCGGCCCTTTCCAAGAACAAAAATTCCGATCTAAGTAAGCCCACGCCGTCTCCGCCCAGGGCCGGGATCTCGGCCGCCTCTGGGGAGCCGCTAATGTTTCCGACGACCTTGATCTTAAACCCGTCGGTGGTCGTGGCCGACTGGACGGCTTCGATTAGTTGCTGGCGATGGACTTTTTCGGCCTGGTCTTGTTTTTCCTTAACCATGGCGATTTCGGCCGCGGTCGGGTTCAATTTGAGGGTCCCGTTGTCGCCGTCCAAAATGACCGTGGAGCCGTTTTTGATCTCCAGGACTCGATCGGGCAAGGCCACGATCGCCGGGATGCCGGCCGCCCGGGCCAAGATTGAGGCGTGGGAGGTGGCGCTGCCCCCGGTTAGGCAAAAACCCAACACGTTGCCCTTTTGCATGTTGGCCGTATCCGAGGGGGTCAGATCGGTCGCGATTAAAATGGTCCGGTCGGGGATGGAGGCGCTTCGTTTTTCAAAGCCGGCCAGGTGCGAAAGAACCCTTTCGCCGATGTCCCTAATGTCGGTGGCCCGGGCCGCCAAAAGCTCATTGTCCAGTTTGGAGATGGCCTCGGCCTGGGCCAAGTAACTCTCTCTCCAAGAATAGGCGGCGCTTTGGCCTTTTTTGATGCCGGTTAAGGCGTTTTCCTTAAGCTCGGGATCTTCCAAAAGCTCCCGATGGGCCGAGAATATGGCCGCCTTGCTGGTATCGGCCGAGAGGCGCAGGGACTTTTCTATTTGGTTTAATTCCCCCATGGCCTTGGAAATGGCTTCGTTTAGGTCCTTTTCCTCGTTTTCGATGCCAAAACCTTCCTTATGGAGCTCAATGGCGAAATCCCTTAACTGGAAGATGGTTCCGGTAACCAGGCCCGGGGAGGCGCTAACCCCCGCTAAGACGTTAGGATCGTCGGACTCGGCCGGAACTTCTTTCTTTTTCAACGCGACGGGGGCCTTGGTGTCTTTTTTCTGCCCCGGGATCACGTGGAGGTTTTCCCCCAACCCGGCTTCGATTAAGGGCACCAAGGTGGCGATGGCTTGGGCCGAATCGACCCCATCGGCCGAGACGACCACGCTGTCGTGCTGCTTAATGGAAAGGCCCATAAGGCCCACGACGCTTTTGGCGTTGGCTTCCTGATCGCCTTTGATTATCTTTATGGAGCTGGTAAATTTTTTGGCGTTTGAGCTTAAAACGGCCGAGGGCCTGGCGTGTAAGCCGTCCGGGTTAAGGATAACGATGGGCAGGGATATGACTATGCCGCCGCCGCCCGTTGATTGCTCCGCCCCGTTGCCGCCGGAGACTTCCAAAAGCGGGGTCTCGCCGGAGAGGGCCAAGCCCGTGGACAACGGCGCGACCTTGGCGCCTTCCGAGGTTATGACCACCATGGTCAATAAACTCGCGGCGTTTTTGGCCACGAAATCGGCGTCAAAAAGGATTAATTTATCGTGGAGTTTAACCAGGTCGCCTTCTTTTACCAGGGATTGGAACCCTTGGCCCTTCAAACTAACGGTATCGATGCCAATGTGCATCAAAATTTCAATACCGTCCGGGGTGGCGATGGTTAGGGCGTGGTTGGAGGGGTGAACTTGGGCTACGGTTCCGTCACAGGGAGAACAAAGAGCCTCTTCGATTGGGTCAATGGCGATTCCGTCCCCAACCATTTTTTGGGCAAAGGTGGGATCCGGCACGTCCGTAATGGGCACTATAACGCCCGAAATGGGGGCGAAAATAGAAGTTTTCAGGTCTTCAATAGCCATAAATAAAACCGCCTTTTGTTATTAAAAAACTCTATATTGTCGCGCCTAAAACCATGTACGTAATCTGGCTTTGTCTTAACCAAAAAACAATGTTTTATGTATAAAAATTAACTCCCACCTCACAAAAGTTCTAACCCCAAAGATTAAAACTTCTTAAATTAAATAGATAATGGTTTAAAAAATAATGAACCAATTACCTACAAGTATCTAAAACTGAAACTTTTAGCCAACGACCAGGCCACGGCGATTAGTTCTCATTTATCCCCAAAAGGTCTCAACTCTCCCACAAAACCCTTGGCCACGGCGAAATCGGCTTAAACTAGATCGGCTCGCAAAAAGTTGAAAATCTAACGCCTTTAGTTCCATTTTTTAGCTAATAAAGACAAATAAACTGCATCTATTTATTAAATTATTCTTTAATAAAGTTAAAACAAGAATACTTATCAAAAATACTAACTTAATCGCACAAAAAATCTAGCTATAACGAATAAAATTAAATACAGTGTCCTAATAAATCTGTAAATAAATAAACTTTTTTAAAATTTCATCACCCATAGAACTACTTTACAGGTCTTTAATTAGCTTTGTCTAAGGAACTTAATTAGCTAAACTAACGTTCGTAAGTCTATTTTATATACTGATATTTACCAATTCAGTATATAAATTTTTGTAAAATAGAATCTAAAAAAACAAATTGAAACTTTTTTAAATCTAATAACAGTTTTATAACAATCTTTTTTAGCTCATTCTACAAAATATGGCTTTATTTAATGGACCTCCAATCGGCGAAATCGCCTGGGGTCCAGTTTTTCTATTATTCTACCATGAGTTATGGTAAATATCGATAGTTTTTTTTTCGGTCAAATAATCTCGTAAAAGGAAAAGCCGGCTACCTTTTTGACCCCCGCCGGGACCGCCTTGAGGGCATCCACCTTTTATGAACCTTATAAGTCTTTAGACTTCCCTGTCTATGTATTTATGATTATTTGTCAGAATTTATATCATGTAAATTATCTAAATTAATGTTATAAGTTAAGATAAAATTTACCTAATGTCATAATAATCTTGTCTATCCATTTATGGTTTTCTTATCGAGCGTTCTGGGCTGGTTTAAGGGGCGGCTTTGGAAAAAACGGGGCCACGGACACTTGTCTTTAAACGGCCGTCAAGGGGTCTAGGAGCGCTTCGACCCCTTGACCCGGAGGGGAGACCCCTACCCCAGCCGGCAAACGTCTCTATGGGC
>JAITLH010000340.1 GCA_031277995.1 Deltaproteobacteria bacterium | reverse complement strand
GCCAACCCCAACGATTCGGTCAATTCTTCAAAGGCTTTAGCCACGATATTGTTCATTTGATAACCTCGATAAAAATTCTTCGGAGGCGATTTGGTTCATTCTTCAAAGCCCTTGGCTATCGAGTGATTCCTTGGCCCCTGGGGGTGTCGATTCTTCAAAGCCCTTAGCTATTGGTCGATTCATTGGCCACTTTGGTAGTCGATTCTTCAAAGCCCTTGGCTATCGAGTGATTCCTTGGCCTATGGGGGTGTCGATTCTTCAAAGCCCTTAGCTATTGGTCGATTCATTGGCCACTTTGGTAGTCGATTCTTCAAAGCCATGGGCTATTGGGCGATTTGTTGGCCCCTGGGGGCGTCGATTCTTCAAAAACCTTGGTTAAAATGTCTTAAAGCATTAAGGGGCTTTAAAAATTACCAAGTTATCCCGGTGAATTATCTCATCGGAGTGGCTGTAACCAAGGAGAGATTCAATCTGGGCGCTGGGGTGGCCTTTGATTTTTTCGACCTCGGGGGCGCTGTAATTGGATAAGCCAATGCCGAGCTCGTCAAGGTTGGGGTTAACGATGGTTACGGGATCGCCCACGTCAAAAAGGCCGTTTAAGGAAGTCACCCCGCCGGGAAGTAAGCTTTTGCCCTTATCGACCAGGGCCTCGACCGCCCCTTGATCTATCACCAGGGTACCCTTGGGCCTGGCGGCGAAGGCTAGCCAGTGTTTTTTGGCCTTGCGTTGGTTTTTTGAGGGCTTAAAAAAGGTTCCCAGTTCTTCGCCGTCAATTAGGCGGCCCAAAACGTCCCGGGTTCTCCCGTTGGCGATGAGACTGGCTAGTCCCCGCTCGGAGAGCCTGGAGGCGGCCACGACTTTGGTATGCATTCCGCCCGTACCAAGGGGGCCCCCACCGTCACCGGCTTTTTTCAAGATTTCGTCGGTAACCTCGCCTACTTCCTTTAGGAGGGCGGCCTGGGGATCGGTTCTGGGATCGGTCTCATATAGGCCATCGGAATCGGTCAGGTTAATGAAAAGATCGGCCTCGACTAGGCTGGCGACCATTGAACCCAGGGTGTCGTTGTCGCCGACCTTAAGCTCTTCCACGGCCACGGTGTCGTTTTCGTTCACGATGGGAATGAGGCCCATCTCGACCAAGGAAATCATGGTGTTTCTGGCGTTTAAAAACCTACGCCTATCGGCCAAGTCTTCGGCGGTCAAGAGTATTTGGGCGCATTTAAGATCGAAGACGCCCAAGGCTTTATCCCAGGCGGTCATTAAACTTACCTGACCGGCCGAGGCGCAGACCTGTTTTAAGATCAAAGTTTTTGGCCTAGAGGCGAGGCCCAATTTTCCCACCCCGGCGGCCACGGCACCGGAGGTCACCAAGACCACTTCTATGCCACGCCTGCGGATCTGGGCCACTTGATTGGCCAAGGCCCGAAAGCGGTCAAAGGAGATGACTTCCTTCTCGCAAAGCTGCGAGCTGCCGATCTTTATGACCACCCGCCTGGCTTTTTTAAACTCGGACCTATTTCGCATTAACTCTCACAAGAAAAGTTATTTTAATTAGTGGTTCTTTAAATTATTTAAGCGATTTAATAAAATTACGATGAAATTTACTTAGATTTAAACTTAATCTGGCAGTCTTATTTTATCGTTTTCCCAAACCATGTAATTATTGCGATCCATAAGGTAGGGATTTAGGGCCAAGAGAGTAGCCGTGGAAGTGTTGTGTCTCTGGGCGATGGTGCTTAGGGTATCCCCGGTTTGTACGGTGTAAGTTTGGGAGGAGGGGATGGGGACCTCGACTATGGGCGCCAAAAGATCCCCCAGGTTGGGATCGATGGGTTCTTCTACTTGGGATTGGACGTTTATGAGATCGGCCAACCTGTCCCTTTCGCGGTACGAGTTGGTCAGGGCCCGATTAAGAAGTTCCGACTTACTCTTTTCCTGTTCCAGTTCCTCTTCCAGGGCCTGGTTTTCGGCTTTGAGTTTGTTTAGTTCTTCCTCGGAAACCCCGCCGCAACCCGAGACGAAAAACAAGGTCAAAACCATAAAAACCAATAAGATACCTCTGGCTGACCAGTTAAATAGCCAGTCGGCTGATGAGGTTTTGAACATATATGTGTCTCCCCGGCCCCAGGTTTGGGGCGCCAATCAAGTCAAATGAAAGTAAAATCAAGCCTTGGGGCTTATGGCGCCCGGCCTACCATTGGCGGGCCAGGCGAAAACCTATCAACGTATGGCCAAAGTTAGGCCGGCCATGCGTTGAATTTTTTTCTCATGTGGTCGGGTTTAAGCGATTCCTTGGACCATCTAAGGCCAGGCAGGCCCAGGTCCTGTTCGCGGTTAATGTACGTTTTGTCGGAAAAGGCGGCCCGGCAAAAGCTGGAACATAAGGCCACGTATATGCCCCTGATGGTGGGGCTGCCCTTTTCGACGTGGATTAAGGCCGTGTCCGGGTTTAGGGATTCTCCCAGGGAAAAGGCTTCGATTTTGCCCTCGACCCTAATGGCCAAGCCTTGTATTTCCAAGGTCTTGAAATTTTCCAGCAGCAAATGGACGGCCTGTTTTTCGATTTGCAGGTGGGAGTCTTCGCCGATCTTTTCGGTCTTGGAAATAAGCCATTTGGCTTCCAATTCCACCAGTTCGTCATGAAGGGCCGTGGTAATGGTCACCAGTTCATAGCGGTTATTTTTAATGAAGCTATTATAGTGGTTTTTCTTTTGGTGCATGCGGCGGCCGCTAAGGTTTATGACCTTATCGGCCAAGTAAACATAGTCGTCGTTATCCACGTCCGACTCGATCTTCCAAGTGGGGTGAGCGGCCGTAATGGTTTGGGCCAGTTCCTCGGGGATCTTTGAGAGTTTGGGCGAATCCATTTGGCCAACCAAAAACTCAACCGCCTTAAGCTGACTTTCTTTCGGGCCTAAAGGCGGCATGGCAAAGGGGCTCCCCCCGGTTGGATGGGAGAGAAGACAAAGACAATCATGGGCGCGGGTCCAAGAAAAATTATAAAACCCCTGCCATATAAACATGTTGGTAAAATTAGCGTCAGAGGTATATAGGGGACAGCGCCTTTCCATCTCGATAAAAATGGGCCGATCGGCCAAGTCCAGGGGCTTAAAGCTCATAACTTCTCTCAACTTAGCCCCAAACAAATTTAGGGCGGATAGTTAGTCCCAAAAAATATCCCGTTTCGTCAATGGTCGCATAGTAGACCCCTTCTTGAGGCCAATCATCCAAAAAGCCAACCCAAACTCGCGTCGCCCGGAACGTGGTCACCAAAAAAACGCCAAACTTACCCTGGCCAAGGCCGGGAACGAAGGGGCGAGATTTGGTGATTTTAGCGAAAAAACCAAGCGCCTTCAAAGGCCAAGCCTCCCTGGCCAAGTCGCCCAAAAAAAAGACGCCTTCAAAGACGCTTCATACCCGGTCCGGCCGGGTAAACGGTCAATCTTTGGGTGATTTGGTCAGGAAAGTCGAGGATTGGTTCGACGCGCCGTTTTCTATCCTGGCAAATGGGCGCTTTGAAGAAAAACCCAAAATAATCGCTATATTGGGAAAGGGGTTATCTCTGGGGCCCCGGCGACTCCACCAAACGGTGGCCAAGGGCCATAACTAGTCTATCAATCCAAGCTAAGTTACGCAAGAGAACTTCTTAAACTCCCGATATTCGCGGTCACAATTGGGAATCCGCGGCCAAACTTGAACCAAATGGTTAACCGCCAATTGGCCCAGCCTCCCTGGCCCCACCAAAGCTTATCGCGGCTTATCGCGGCCTATCGCGGGCTGTCTCGCCCTCTTCCGGCGCCATGGCAGCGTCATTTGTCCCTTGATGGATTTACTTGGCTATGACATAATGGCTTATGGCCGTCGTAATACCGGATCCTCCAATGAAAAATCGGACCGAGTCAAAGAATCGTTAAACGACAAACTCTAGGATGATTTTTAGCCAAAAAAGACAATTTTAATTCTACTCTTTGATTAATTTAACTAATAAGTTTTTATTAAAATAAACATTTTTTCTTTTTTTATGACCAAAAACGGAGTCAGGCCGGGCGCCCAGAGCTGGGGTCAGAACCGGCCCGAGGTCACCCCAGCCGGCGAGCTCTGGTGCCCTCGAAACTTGCCCCTAGAACGCCCAAATTGGGGCCTCAGGGCGCCGCGAACCCCTTGACCCTATAAAAAGTACCCACCCGGGGAGAAAGCCCGCTACGGGCCTTTTAGACC
>JAITLH010000299.1 GCA_031277995.1 Deltaproteobacteria bacterium | reverse complement strand
ACGCCCTATCGTATTTAGAGGCCGGTCCTTATCTCTTACTGACCGCCTTCGTCCAAAAAGTCCTAAACGGCAATGCCTTGGTCTTAAACCAATACGCCCACGGGCTTGGCCAAGCCGGCCTGGTCATAAAGTACGGGCGACATCTTTACCCGGTGGGGCTTGAAATCAAGGGCAGCGGGAAAAGCCCGGGCCAAAGCCCGGGCCAAATCCCGGACAAAGGCCTGGCCAAAAGCCCTGACAAAAGTTTGGCCCAAAGCTTGGCCAAAAGTTTTGATCGATTGGCGGAAAACATGAAACGGCTTTTGGTCAGGGAGGGGTGGCTCATCGTGATAGACCGTAATCCCGGTCAGGGTTGGGGCGGGAAGATTTCCTGGGAAACGGAGTCGAGGCCGGATGGTTTGACGATTCACGCGGCGACTTGTTGGGGCGAATAATTAAGCGACTTTGATTTGGTAACTTCAAAGTCCGGGCCGGGCGGGCCAATAAAGGCGCGGCCCATTTGGGAAGCTTTTTCGGGTTTTGTCATTTCGCGGCCTTGGGGTATAATCTCGGAGGTCAGGGCCAACCGCCCGAAATAGGATCGGTCGCGGGGCCAAAACAAAGCCCAAGCTTGGCCAAAAATTAACCGGTTCGTTTTCTTTTAGTCGTTTTAACCCCCATCCATGGCCAAAAGTTTTTTCCCGTGGCCAGCGGTTAATTTAAAAAATACTTTCCGCCAAAAGGGCGGGAATTTTGGAGCCCCACCATGCCTCAACCTGAAACCGTCGACGAAATCACCATTGACGCCGAAACCGACTTTGGGACCGTTGAGCAATTGGACAAAGTCGTTTTGACCAAGGGAGTCTGGTCCACGATCTTGTTTCGTTACCGGGAAATCGACCCAAAAACGAATGATTTTGGTCCCAACAAAGCCACCATTAAGCGCTACCAAAAGCACCAAGGTTATTATAAAAAACGCGATTCCGTCAATTTGACCGAAGCCTCGGCCAGAACCTTGGTCCAGGTCCTATCCGAGTGGCTTAAAGACGGTAAGCTTACCGGTAAGTAAAGGGGCCAAAAAAGCCCCATCCTTGGCGGCTAAACCGGCGGCCCATCATAGCCGTCAGCCTAAAGCCGCCGGCTCCGGCGGACGCCTGGGCCAAGGGTCCGTTTGGCCTCAAAATGAGCGCCTTTGATAGAGGAAATGATTTTTTATGTATGAGCTTAAAGTTACCAGCCACTTCGCCGCCGCCCACAATCTTAGGGAGTTTTACGGGCGCTGCGAAAACCTCCATGGCCACAATTGGTTTGTCGAGGCGGTCGTGAAGGCCAAAGAACTTGACAAAATAGGCCTGGCCATGGATTTTGGGGTAATAAAGAAAAATTTAAACGCCGTCCTAGACGAACTGGATCACCAATATTTAAACGAAAAGGACGAGTTTAAGGTCCATAATCCCTCGTCGGAAAATATCGCCAAATTTATTTTTGACCGCCTCGCGCCCCCCATCGCCGCCGCCTCCGAAGGCCGGGCCAAGCTTTATTCCGTCTCGGCCTGGGAAAGCGATAACGCCTGCGCCAAATACGTCACCGACGAGGTTTTTTAATAACCCCCACTTCCCCGGACCGGTCGCTCTTTTTCCCCTTTCCAAATGTCCAAAAGCCCGCTTCCAAAGGCGCCGTAAAAAAGCGCCTTTTTTAAGTTTCGATCGTCGCGGTTTCATTAAAGCGCCTCGGTTTGGACGAAAATGTCTCCGTTTTTTGTCGTTACTTAAAAACTTATTTTTAGCGATATCGCTTCGCCTGGACACAATGTTTTATTCGCGGTAAATTTTCGTTATCGCTCCTATGAATAACTCCGGTTTTAGGCTTTGTTTATCAAAAATAACTTCTTGGCCAAACAAAATACTTATAAACTTAAATGATTATTTTTTCGTTTGGCCGCTTTGGTATCCAAACGCGTTTAAACCGTTTATTTATTCATTAGCGGAAAAAAGATCGTGGCCGGATCTTTGGCTTGGTTTTTTTAGCGAAAGTGAAGCGAAAATAGGTTCGGGAGCGGACCTGGCCGTTCAAAAAACGCTCATGACAAAACTATAAGGCCCCAGCAAATGAAAGTCTCGACAACTGTCATAGAAAAAATCGCTATTAATTAAATGGGTAAATAATGAATCTTTCCGCCAAACAAAGAGAAATAGTAAACCGCGTTGACACGCCGTTACTCGTTAAAGGGCTACCTGGGTGCGGTAAAACCCGCGCCCTTACCGAGCGCGTCAAGAGGTTATTGGCTGAGAGTAAACGCGGCAAGGTTTTGGTCTTGACTTTAAGCGGCCTGGCCGCCGCTGAGACGCGTTTAAGGTTAGGCCAAGACGCCCAGGTAAGCCAAGCGCCGGACCGGCTAAAAATAAGCACCATTCATTCCTTTGCCCTGGATTTACTTTCGTCCCGGGGATACCTTATCGGGTTACGGCCTGACCTAACGGCGCTTGAAAATGACCACGATCGTTTGGCCATCATGCGCGATCTAATCTTAAGCGAGCCTTCAATCGCCCGCCAATTGACTGGAACGCGCCCTTGGAAAGATTTTATAACCAATTGCCTTAACGACATTTCCGATCATAAGCGACGACTGATAACGCCCGAAGAATCAAAAATAAAGGAGCCCTTTCCTTACGTATACCGTAAATATAATGAAATATTATCATTTCGTAATGTTATGGATTACGACGATGTCCTATTTTTTACCTATAGACTACTTATCGAAAACCCTGACGTGGCGAAATTATACCATACGGTTTATCGCCATATTTGCTTAGATGAAGCACAGGACTTAAATGAGGCTCAATATCAAGTTATTCAAGCTCTTTGCTCCAATGAATTTAACAATATAATGATGGTTAGCCATGAAAATCAGGCTATATGTACTTTTAATGGATACGGTGGTAGGTATATAATTGATAATTTCGTAAACGACTTCTCCCCAACCATTTATATTCTCGACGAAAACTATCGTTACGCCAAACGGATAATAAATTATCTAAATTTTTTAACCGATAATGAAGATAACCTTTCGCGCTATCATTATGAGGGGGAACTTAACGTTAATGTTTTTGAAAATGAACGAGAAGAAGCTAAATTTGTTTGTTCCGTTATCCAAAATCTGATGGCCAACGGACACGATGACATAGAAGGTACTTTGACCCATGATAAGTTTGCCGTTATCGCCCGAAATAAGTATGTTCTCGCTAGCGTTGATTCGGCATTATCCGAAGATCGAATCCCTTTTTATTATGAAAGACCGTATGCTGGAATTTTTTCCGAAACGGTTTTCATGACGGCGTTTGGTTATATTTTACGGTTAATGGCCAATTCAAGGGATTCGTTTTACCTGCGATTACTTTGTAATTTGTTAGATAAAAAATTTTTAAGCGAGTTAAATACCACTAATATAACTAACGTACTTAAAGAATTACTCTATGAAACTGATTTTTCTTTCTTAGCGGCTATCATTAAAGATATAAAATCAGATAACATTTTAAATTTACATAAAGTTTTAGATAATATTGATAAAAATATGCCGTTAACCTTATCCGATGATGATAAGTATTTACTTAAAAAAGATATTTCTGAGTGGAGGACTCATTGGCAAACTTTTTGTACTAAAAATCCCAGCGAGAACAGAACTTTAGTTTCTTTTAGGCATGCGATCGCTCTAGGAAAAACTCAAAAATCCGATTCTAATTCTGGAGTGGCCCTTTTGACGGCCCCCATGTCAAAAGGCTTGGAATTTGAAGTCGTATTTGTCATCGGTTTGTCCGAGGGGACCTTCCCCGATTACCGAGCCATGCGCCGCGGCCCTGAGGCCATGACCCAGGAGAAGAACATTATGCGCGCGGCGGTCGGGCGCGCCAAAAGAATCTGCCATTTATCTTACCCAAAATTAAAGCTGATGCCTTGGGGTGATTATCAAATCCAACGGCCTTCCCGTTTTATCGGCCCATACGTACCCTAAAATCCTTATTGGGCTAACCAAAGATTTTTTTATGTTCAAAAACGCGCCTGTCTGGAGGTCGATTGGGCTAGTTAGGGTAATGTCGCGTTAAAATTACCCCCCCCCCATAAACGATTATGGCCTAGATTTATTTTTCATAAAATTATTTTTAAACTTTTTTACGGTGACATATCTATTAAACATCAGTTTATGGTTAATAAAAATTAATTCTATATTGACTAGTTTTTCTATTAATTATGTTTTAGTTAATCATTCTTTTAATTATCCAATTTTACTCGCTTAATTTGAGAATTTAGTTTATATGGAAAATAACCTTCCTTTGATCGATGATTTTAGTTTTTGAAAGTTTTGGCCGATAAAATACGTGGGCGGGTCCGTTTTGGCTTTTGGGGCCAAGGCCTTAACCGCTTTGAAAACGTTTTTCGATCAAAGGGGTCAGACGATGGCCGAAAACACGATATCTTATGGGTTTTTTAGCGGAAGCCGAAACATGGCCATGTCCCAGGGGCTTAGGATCGAAGGGAAAAAACCCGACGAGGCCTTGGCCGCGGAAGAGGTTAAAGAGTCCGGCCAAACGGCCGCCGGCGACGCGGCCAAGGATACCGCGGCCCTAACCTTTAGCGGCGTCCTTCGCTCCAGGTTGGAAAACGCGGCCAAGGCGGACGAGGAATCGGCGGCCTTATTGGCCGACCAGCTTAACCAAGTGGCCAAACATATTTCCGAAAATTTGGGATTAACCGCGGCCGTCTCCTTTCAAAACTACGTATTGAACGCCACGGCCAAGAAAGTAAACGAGGGGGCATTGTCCAGCGCCGTTGGCTTTTTCTTTAGCTCCCTAAGCTCGAAGGACGCCGAGAAGGTCGATTTCGAGACCCAAGTGGGCAAAATGGTCCAGTACTTAAACGAGGGCGAGGGTTCGTCCGGCCGCGACGAGGTTAGTAGTTTAAAAGAGGCCATGAACTCTTACTTTGGTTCCATGACCGTGGGCCGGGCGGATAAAAAATTCAACGAGAGTTTTAGTTGGGTGGATGAGACGGTAGCCTCGGCGGACGGGGCGGCCGAGGACTCCGACAAGTTTCTCGTTCTAAAAATG
Organism: Deltaproteobacteria bacterium; assembly: GCA_031277995.1. Classification (GTDB taxonomy): domain Bacteria; phylum Desulfobacterota; class Desulfarculia; order Adiutricales; family Adiutricaceae; genus JAIRNQ01. The sequence goes on along the minus strand of JAITLH010000299.1, from coordinate 1,267 downwards.
GGCAATTCCGAGACCGCCAAATCCGGGGCCATGGACTTACCCCAGGAGGGCCCGCTTAAGGCCGTCGAATGGCTGCGGCAGACCCCGGAATACGAAAACGCCGCCCAGTATCTGGAAGAAAACTACCAAAGCGACCCTGGCTTGGCCGTGGCCACGACCGTGGCCATTTTGGCCAGGGAGAATGACCTTGAATCGGCTTATGGATTCGTCCAATACCTTAACCAAAACGTGGCCGACCAAGTTGGCTCGGGCGATAGGGAATTTGCCGGGTGGAATCTGGGCCTGGATTACCCGACTTTTGTCCCCGAGGATCAATTGGCCGACGCCCCTGCCGAAGGTCTTCTGGCCGGCGGGTATTGGCTTGGCGATAACGAAGCCGACGAGGCCCCAAGCCAAATAAAGCGCCTGGGTTTAACGGCCAACTATCGCGCCGCCGACGCCGCCACGGGCGCTTGGCACGCGGTACCGGTCAGTTACGACCTCGATGAGTTATTCGAGTCATATTCGGCGGCCAAAACTCCCAAAAGCGTTGACGTTTACGTTTGATTGGAAGCCGAAAACCCAAGATGTCTTAATTTTTATTTCCAGTTTACTTTTGGTTCATTTAGGTTAAAACATAAAATAATCGCTTAATTTTTCCGCCTCGCCCTTGCCCTTACGCGCCGCTTTATGGGCGCGGGCCATGGGCCATGGCCAAGAACGGAAAGAATGGGGGTCCTTTCGGCTTGGGCTTTAAACGGCCGGGAAGGGGGTAGGGGCGCTTGGGACCCTTGGCCTAGGGGTAAAGGGACCGATCGGGCCACCAAGGCCCGCCTGGGGGCCATAAGGGCCGTTCGCGGGCCGGTTTTTGGTGGGGGTGAGGTCGTCGGTTTTTGAATTTAAACCGCGAATCCAAACCGCCATGGGGTTTTTTGTTTTTGGTTGGCTTACGGTTTGGGGCCAAGTTTACGGGGCGGGGTTTTTTTTTACCCGGGCCAAAAGGAGGCGAAAAATAATTTTTGACTTGAGGTTTGGGTCATGTTATACTCTAGGCGTGAACCAAAGGATTGGGTTCGCGACCTGACAATAGCCAAGGCAGGCGTCATTATTGGCCCGTAAGGGTTGGGCGTCTTAGCTTGGTATTTTTTTTTCAAGAGGGCGCCTTAGATGGCGCTTTTTTTATGGATCCGGCCCACGGAAGGGTGACGATCTTCGTCATTGTCATATTTCCTTGGGAGGAAACCATGATTCCCATCCAAAACATCCAACGCGAGGCCTATTATCCGCT
>JAITLH010000293.1 GCA_031277995.1 Deltaproteobacteria bacterium | reverse complement strand
AATACCTGACCAAAAGATCGCGATGAAAATTTTCGCGCCGCGACGTTGAAAATTGGGCTTGACTAGAGCCGTTTGGTTCGATATAATTTCTTTCACAAAAGTATTGAGGTCTATTTCCTTTCGTGGGCGCTCTTTTCGGAGAGCGCCTTTTTTTTCGCTCGATTGTCTTCGCGGCTTTTTAAGTTACAGCATAATCGAAAATTGTGGTCCTGCTTTTAGGGGTAAGGGGCTAGACTTTCAAGGTCTTGATGACAATAAAACCGGACCAAAAGATCGCGATGATAATTTTAGCGCCGCGACGTTGAAAATTGGGCTTGACTAGAGCCGTTTGGTTCGATATAATTTCTTTCACAAAAGTAATGAGGTCTATTTCCTTTCATGGGCGCTCTTTTCGGAGAGCGCCTTTTTTTTCGCTCGATTGACTTGGGGACATTTTAAGTAAGTAATTTTGGCCAAATGGAATAAATAAATAATCATATAAGTTAGTGTCAAGATTAGATATGGGGTCTTTGTTTTTGGATTTTTTAATATGGCTTAATAATCGGTTGACTTTTATCTTTGATAGACGCGTTAAAATATCATCAAGAAAATTATGGGCGCGATATTTAGCCATAAAAATCTAAACTTTTGGGCTCGCGGCGGGCCCGGGATAGTTACGCGACGGCCATTTGGTGACTTCGCCGGACGGAGGGGAAAAATTTGGGCTTGACATCATTTGCGACGTCTGCCTATAATGAATCCGACGCGTAAGGTAAGTTTTTTTAGACACTTGATTCTTTAAATCGGATTCGCCGATCGGTTTTTCTGAAGGCGGAACTCTTCGTAACTGAAGGGTTCCGCCTTTTTTTTTGGTGTTTTGAATGAGCGTGGTTGATTTGGTCGGAAATACCCCGATCGTGAGCTTGGACAAACTCGCCCCGGCCGAGGGGGCCAGGGTTTGGGCCAAAGCGGAATTTTTAAACCCCAGCGGATCGGTTAAAGATCGGGCGGCTAAGTTTATGGTGCTTGAGGGTATTGGGAGCGGAAATTTCGGGCCGGAAAAGGCCTTGATCGACGCCACGAGCGGAAATACCGGGGTGGCCTATGCCATGCTAGGCGCCGCTTTGGGGCGGCGGGTCATTTTGCATATGCCGGCCAACGCCAATTATGAAAGAAAGGCCCTGATTAAGGCTTACGTGGCCGAGATATTTGAGACCGACCCTCTGGAGGGATCGGACGGGGCCTTTATTTCCGCCCAAAAGGAGTACCTGGATAACCCCGACAAATACTTTTTTCCCAACCAGTACCATAACCCGGCCAACCCCCTGGCCCATTACCGGTCAACGGGGCCCGAGATCTGGAGCCAAACCCAAGGGGCGGTCACCCATTTCGTAAACTCCCTGGGGACCAGCGGAACCTTTGTCGGAACGGCCAGATACCTTAAAGAAAAAAACGACTCGATCAAAACCTTAATCGTCCAACCCGACTCGCCCTTTCATGGAATCGAAGGGACCAAGCACATGGGGACGACCCTTAAGCCCAGCATCTACGACATTGGTTTGGTGGATGGCGAGGAAATAGTTTCCACGGCCGAGGCGGTGGCCATGGCCAAAAAACTGGCCCGGGTAGAGGGGTTACTGGTGGGGATAAGCGCCGGGGCCAACGTGACCGCGGCCCTGAGGATAGCGGCCAGGCTTAGCCCAAAGGAGAGAGTCGTGACGGTTTTGGGGGATAGCGGGAGCCGCTACCTCTCGGACGGGACCTGGGACGGGTAAGCCGGAACGGTTAAACCGGAATGGGTAAGTTGGGCTGGGTAATCGCGATGGGCGCTTGGGGACGTTTAACTTTGGATCGACAAACCATGGTTTTTGGCGGGGGATGGGGATTATGGAAGTTACCGAGTCGGTCATTAAGGAGATACGCGAGCACGGGGCCAGGGCTTATCCGTATGAGGCTTGCGGTTTTGTTTTGGGCCGTTTCGAAAATTCGGGAACGGTCAGGGGAGAGAAAACCCTCGAGGCCGTCAATTCCAGGGAAGCCGAAAGCCGGCGCCGGCGCTTTAACATCGAAGCGGAGGAATTTTTGGAAGCCGAAAAGGCGGCCCAAAGCCAGGGGCTGGATATTTTGGCCATCTATCACTCCCATCCCGATCACCCGGCTAGGCCCTCGGCCAACGATTTGGAAAAAGCCTTGCCTTTCTATCGCTACCTGATCGTCAGGGTGGCAAACGGCCAAGCGGAGGAACTGACCTGTTGGCTTTTGGCCCCTGACCGATCGACTTTTTTGAAACAAAACTTAGTTATCGCGCCCTAACCATAAGGATTTTAGAGATGCCCATCGCCTTAAAAATTCCCACCGCCCTAAGGGGTTTTACCGACGGCCTAAACCAAGTGGAACTGGAAGGGGAAACGGTCGGAGAGCTTTTAACAAAACTCACGGAAAAATATCCCGACCTGACCACCCATCTCTACGACGAGGACGGGACTTTGAGATCCTTCGTAAACGTCTTCGTTGACGGCGAAAACGTTAAGTCCTTGCGGGGCCAGCAAACCAAAGTCCGCCTTGGCCAATCGATCATGCTGGTCCCGGCCATCGCCGGGGGAAATTTTGGCTAAGGGTTTCGCGACCGGCCGGAATTTTTTATAGAAATTTTAAATACGCGTATTTTTTCCCCCAGGGTCAGTGGCTGGGCCTGGGCCAAGCGCTTTGGGGCTTTGGGCCAGGGGCTTTGGGGGGAAAATCGCGGGGAGAGAAGTATCGTGAACGGGAACGAGACGGGCCTTGGTTTTGGAAACGGCGCCGGGGAAAGGGTTTTGCCGGAATTGACCGGCGAGGAAATCGCGAGATACAGTCGGCACCTGCTTTTATCCGAGGTGGGCCTGATTGGCCAAAGGAAACTTAAGGCGGCCAAGGTTTTGGTGGTCGGCACCGGGGGCTTGGGCGCTCCCTTGGCGCTGTATTTGGCGGCGGCCGGGGTGGGCAAGATTGGCTTGGTGGATTTTGATTTCGTGGAAACCTCAAACCTGCAAAGGCAAATCATTCACTCGACCAAGGACATCGATAGGCCCAAGGTGGCCTCGGCCCACGATAGGCTAAAGGGCCTTAACCCTGATATCGAGATCGTCACCCACAACGTGAAGCTGTCAAGCAAAAACGCCGAAACCATTTTTTCCAAGTACGATCTCGTCGCCGACGGGACCGACAACTATCCCACCAGGTATTTGATAAACGATATCTGCGTTTTTCAGAAAAAACCCAACGTCTACGCCTCGATCTTTCAGTTTGAGGGGCAGGCCACGGTATTCGGGGCCCCGGATGGGCCTTGTTACCGATGTCTTTACCCCTCACCGCCCCCTGCGGGGTTAGTCCCATCGTGCGGTGAAGGGGGAGTGATGGGGGTCTTACCGGGCATATTGGGCTCCGTACAAGCGGCCGAGGTCATAAAGCTCATAGTGGGCGGGGCCGAGCCGCTAATTAAGCGGTTACTGATATTCGATGCCTGGAGGATGATTTTTAACGAGCTTAAGATCGAAAAAGATCCAAACTGTCCGGTCTGCGGCCAAAACCCGACCATAACCGAACCCATCGATTACGAGGAATTTTGCGGCCTGGGAGAAAAAAAAGAGGACGCGGCCGTGCCCATTTCGGCGATCGAGCTTAAAAAACGCTTGGAGGGGGGCGACGACCTTCAGGTAATCGACATCAGGGAGCCCCATGAGCGGACCTTATACGCCTTTCCCGGGGCCAAGGTCATTCCCTTTGGGCAACTGGTTAGGAGAATGGACGAATTTAATCCCGAGGGCGACTTGGTTTTTATTTGCAAAATCGGCCAAAGGAGCCTTTTCGCCATAAGGGCCTTACGCCGGGCCGGTTACCAAGGCCGGATGCTTAACCTCCAAGACGGCTTGGCCGCTTGGGCTAAGCTCATCGGCGGCCCGGAGGTTCCTTACTAAATTAACCGCGTGGGATCCGGATTTGGATTTTTAACCGTTTAACAATCTAACTTTCATAACCTTGGCGGCCGTAAGGGCCCAATCTTTAAATCTTTAAATCAATAATTATTTAATTACAGGAGTTTTTTCATGCCCGCTAATCCACCGAACCTTAACGCCCTTAGCCCCCAGACGGCCTATCAACTGGCGGATATTTTCAAGACCAGACCCCAGTACGGGGCCTTAACCCCCAGATGGCTAACCAAGCTCCTGGAATTCAAGCCCTTAAACAGCGGCATCTACCGCGTCAACAAGGTCTTGGAGGAAGGCGACACCCCCCTGGACATTTTATGCGGCCAGGATCCCGACCAAGTCGAAATCCCGCAGGGCTACGTCCCCTACCAGTCCAAGCCCAGGGAGTATATCCTAAACTCCATCAGCACCATCATAAACGTCAACACCAAGGTGGCCGACGTCTACTCCTCTCCTTACGACCAGACGGCGGAACAACTGAGCCTGGCCATCGAAAGCCTTAGGGAACGCCAGGAAAGCCAGATCGTCAATAACGACGATTACGGCCTACTCAAAAACGTGGCCGACTCCCAGAGGATTAAGACCAGAACCGGCTCGCCTACCCCCGACGATCTGGACGAACTTCTTACCAAGGTCTGGAAGGAGCCCTCTTTCTTTTTGGCCCACCCCAGGGCCATAGCCGCCTTCGCCCGGGAAGCCACCCGCCGCGGGGTGCCTCCGGCCACGACCAATATCCTGGGCGGGGTTTTCATCGTTTGGCGGGGCGTCCCCTTGATCCCGACCGACAAGCTTTTTGTCGACGGGCTGAAAAACCCCAAAGGCCCCTCCGGGAAGACCAACATTCTTTTGATCAGAACCGGCGAGGCCCGCCGCGGGGTGGTCGGCCTCTACCAAGCCAATCTGCCCGGGGATCAATCTCGCGGCCTCTCCATTCGCCTCAGGGGCGTTAACGATCAAGGCCTGGCCTCTTACCTTTTGAGCATTTACTGCTCGGCGGCCATACTGGCCGATGACGCGTTGGCCGCCCTTGAGGAAGTCGAGGTCGGCAACTACTATGACTACAAGTAATCCCGAAAAAACCTCGAAACCCCCGGAGGCCGAGTCCGTAAAACTCGCCCCCACCCTTAAGCCCGATCCCGGGGGAGTTTCGGCCAACCAAGCCAGCCCCCCTGGCAGCCCCGCTTTGTCGCCCGACTTGTCCGGTTACTCCCAAAACGCCGCCGATCCGGGCGCTAGCCTACCCCAGGGGCTGGGAAGCGGCCTAATTGGCCCCTGGCCGCCAAACCAAGACGATCCCAGGCTCACTTTGGGAGCCCATGACCCGCGGGCCCTTTGGTCTTTGGCCTTAAACTTAGCCGAGGGTTACGACAATCCGACCCAGCTTGGTTCCCAAATCGCTTTAGAGGCGCCCTTGACCTGGCCGGACGGCCCCGGGGAATCGACTCTCCCGGCCGCGCCCGAGGCGGCCGCGGCGCCGGTTCCTTATGGGGCGCCGACCTTGGAGCTTTCTAAATATCCGGAAACCGGGGCGCCCTTCGATTTGTCCGGCGCCGGGCCCCTAATCGCCGCCCTGGGACTGCCCAAAGCGGATATTCCCAACCTTGGGGGCGTAAACGAAGCCTCGGCCGAGAGCCGGTTCTTGCCAAGCTGGCTAACCGGGGAGGCGACGCTTCCTCCTTGGGGGATTGATTGGGCCCAGGCCGCGGGCGAGGCGCCGCCCAACCCCGGACCAGGGCTTGGCGTAATGGAACGGCCAAGCTTGGAAGTTCTTGGTTTGGAAGTCCATGAACCACTAGGCTACCGGGGCTACCCAGGTTACCAAGGCTACCAAGGCGATGGCGCGGCGCCGGATGGGGCTAAGCCAAAAGCCGAGAAAGGGACGCCCGGGGCATCGGGGTTGGATCTGGCGCATGGTTTCCAAAACCTACCCACGTTGGCCCCGCCGCCTTACGTGGGGCATATTTCCGTCGGGAGGATTAGGGAGGATTTTCCCATTCTCCAGAGGACCGTTGAGGGCGGCCAGCCCTTAATTTGGTTTGACAACGCCGCCACCACCCAAAAGCCCAGGCAGGTAATCGATCGCCTGGTCAGGTTTTACCAAGAAGAAAATTCCAACGTTCACAGGGGGGCCCATACCCTGGCCAATAAGGCGACCGAGGCATACGAGGAAGCCAGGAGAAAAGTCGCGGCCTTCATCGGGGCCGGGGGTCCGGAAAACGTCGTTTTCGTGCGGGGGACCACGGAAGGCATAAATTTGGTGGCCCACGCCTTCGTCGCCCCCAAACTTACCCCGGGTGACGAAATCATCCTAACCGAACTTGAACACCACGCCAATATCGTCCCCTGGCAGATCGTGGCCAGCCAGAAAGGCGCTTACATCAAGGTCCTACCCATCGACGACCGGGGGCAGCTTATTTTAAGTAAGCTCCCGGGCTTGGTTTCCCCACGAACCAAGGTTATCGCCCTGGCCCACGTCTCGAACGCCCTGGGGACGGTGACCGAGATCCCGGAAGTTATCGCCCTGGCCAAATCCCAAGGGATTCCGGTCGTTATCGACGCCGCCCAATCGGTGGCCCATTTGCCTTTGGACGTCAAGGCCCTGGGCGCGGATTTTTTGGTTTTTTCCGGCCACAAGATCTACGGCCCCACGGGCATAGGGGTGGTTTACGGAACCAGCGAAGCCTTAAACCAATCCCAACCCTGGCAAGGCGGCGGCAACATGATCTCGGACGTCACCTTTGAAAGAACCCTTTACCGGGAACCCCCGGTCAAGTTCGAAGCCGGAACGCCCAATATCGCCGGGGCCGTGGGTCTGGCCGCGGCCCTCGATTACGTGGGCGCGCTGGGGATTGACCGGATTTGTTTGTATGAAGAAGCCTTGCTCCATTACTTAACCGATCGGTTAAGGACCGTTCCCGGCCTAACCTTAATCGGGACGGCCGCCAAAAGGGCCGGGGTGGTCTCCTTTGTTTTGGCCAATCGCTCGGTAGCCGACGTGGGAACCCATCTGGCCCGATACGGCATCGCCTTAAGGGCCGGGCATCACTGCGCCCAGCCGGCCGTGAGACGCTTTGGTTTGGAAGGAACCGTGAGGCCCGCCCCGGCCTTTTACAATACCCCGGCCGAGGTCGATCGCTTTGTCGAAATATTGGGCTTACTCGTTTAAGCAAAGAAAAAAGCCCGGCCCAAAAAAACCCTTATCCCGTTCGAAAATAACCGTAAGCCCCAACCCAATGGGACTTAACCCAAACGACTCCTCCCCGTGTTGACCAAAATCGTGACTACCCCAATTTGGTCGCCAAACACGGCACCCCCGTCCCGCCTGGGCATTGCCTCCGCCTGGGCGGGACGGACAATTAAACCCCACGCCCCGAGGAAACGGCCATGACCAACCAACCAAACGGCAACGCCAATATCGGACCTTTGGTTAAGGGCATATTGGATAATTATGAAGATCACCCGTCCCTGGTCAAGGTCAGGGGAGCTAACCAAATAAATAAAGACATCATCATAGATATCATTTATAAGTTAAGATCCCTGATCTTTCCTGGATTTTTTAGCCAAAAGCCTTTAAAACCTGACTATCTCGTCTATCACGTGGGCAATTTGGTCGAATACATCCAGTACCAATTGGAAAAACAAATCAAGCGGGCCTTTAGCCAGGAGCCCCCGGAGCGGCCCAGCATAACCAGCCCCGAGACCTTGACCAGGGTTTTTTTGGAGCGCCTCCCCGCCATTAGGGATCTGTTGGCCACCGACGTCGCGGCCGCCTATGACGGTGACCCGGCCGCCTTTAACCACGACGAAATAATTCTCTCCTACCCCGGCGTTTTCGCGATCACGGTTAACCGCCTGGCCCACGAACTCTACCTTTTGGGAGTGCCCTTGATTCCCCGCATGATGACCGAATACGCCCACGGGGTCACCGGCATCGACATTCACCCGGGAGCCAGCATCGGTCACCATTTATTCATAGACCACGGCACCGGCATAGTCATAGGGGAGACCACGGTCATCGGAAATTACGTAAAAATCTACCAGGGGGTGACCCTGGGGGCCCTTTCCACCCGGGGCGGCCAGCTCCTGGGCGGCGTCAAGCGCCATCCCACCATCGAGGATCACGTCACCATTTATTCCGGGGCCTCAATCCTGGGCGGTTCCACGGTCATCGGCGAAGGCGTGGTCATCGGCTCAAACGCCTTTATCACCAAAAGCATTCCCGAAAAAACCAAGGTCAGCGTCAAAAACACCGAACTCCAATTCATTTCCGACGCCAAAAAAGAACCCGCCCCCGAATCTCTCCAAGAAGAATTCTGGGATTGGGTCATCTAAGGCCCGCCGTCAGATAACCAAGTAAAAAAAACGCCGGCCAAACGAAACCACCCAAACGAAAACCCGTCGCGCCGGCCCCAAAACCCCTGATCGCCAAACGGGCATTTTAGGCCCGTAGCGCCCTTGGGCCGGCCCGCCCGTACTTTTTCCCCAACCTTGGCCTCCGAAGCCCGTCCAGGCCCCAATTTGGCCGTTTACGGAGGCTTTTAAAACGGGGCTCTGGGGGGTGAAAATCCCCAGTTTTTACCCCCGGCCGCCCTTGGCCAGGCCGCCCCTTAACTCCTTACCCCGCGGCCCTAAAGTTAAGCGCCAAGCGCCAAACTTGTATCGTTTTTACCGCCCGCCCGGCCCTTAATTCCCCTCACCCGACCTTCAAAAAACCATAAAAATTAATTAAAACTAACCCGCCAATAATTTTCCCTTAAAAATTCCCATTCTTCCCATCATTGTCAAAAATTTTTTCCTCCGTGGCTACCAATATCCCCTTATGTTTGCCACCTGGCCAAGGGCCCAAGCGTAATTTTCTCCCAACTTGCCCAGACCTTGATCCAAAACTTACCAAGTCGCG
>JAITLH010000158.1 GCA_031277995.1 Deltaproteobacteria bacterium | reverse complement strand
TCTTTTTTGACCCCTTCGCCTTTGATATAGGCCATGCTCAAGTTATACTGGGCTTCGGGGTTACCTTGATCGGCGGCCAGCCTACAGTACTTAATGGCCGTGGCCAAGTCTTGTTTGACCCCTTGTCCATGATAATAGGCCAGGCTCAAGTTATACTGGGCTTGCTCGAAACCTTGATCGGCGGCCAGGGTCCAGTATTGAACGGCCTGAACGGGGTCTTGCCTAATTCCATTCCCAATCCAGTACGAAGTGCCTATCACGGTTTGGGCGGCCGGCAAACCTTGGGCCGCGGCCTTTGTATACCATTCAAAGGCCTTGACGGTGTCCTTTTCCCCAAAAGGCTCGCCTATGTTATAATACGTCCCTAGGGCACCCTGAGCCGGGGCGAGACCCCCTCGCGCGGCCTTAATAAGCCACTTAAGGCTTTCCTTAAGATCCACGCTTACCCCCTCACCCTTCAAATAAACCATGTAAAGCCAAAATTGGGCCTTGGCGTAACCTTGGTTGGCCGAAAGATGCCACAATTCCAGAGCTTTCTTTATATCTTTGTTAACTCCCACTCCAGAATAATAAGCTTCCGCTTGTTGATTAAGTTCGGCTGGACTGGCTAATCTTGGATCTTTCGATAAAATATCTGACATATATCTCCCATCAAGAATGGATGATTAAATATTACTCACATGATTATGTGAATATAGACTTATTTGAAAAAGTAAATCCCCTGTTTTCCGCCCATATGGGAGGCTTTTTAGGACGTTTTATATTGGACGCTTTTTGAGGCGTTTTTAATCGTCTTTTTGGGCTTCCAATTCACCGAGTTTCTTGATCGCCTGGGCAAAACCCAGTTTCGCGGACCGTTTCAAATATTGGATAGCCAGGGCGCGGTCTTTGGTAACCCCATTCCCGCAAAGATACATATCGCCTAAAAAGAAAAGAGCTTGCTCTTGGTCCTGATCGGCGGCCAGGCGAAGGTATTTAAGGGCCTGGGCGAAGTCTTTTTTGACCCCCTCCCCAAAGTAGTAACGTATCCCTAAAGTAAGATGAGCCATGACATCGCCATGATCGGAGGCCAAACGGATATATTTCAAGCCCAGGGCGGTGTCTTTTTTGACCCCATCGCCTAAAAAGTAGACCAGGGATACATTACACATGGCCGCCGTATGTCCTCGCTCGGCCGCCCGGCTCCAGTATTTAACGGCTTTGGTCATATCTTTTTCGACTTGCTCGCCTTTGGAATAGATCAGGCCCAAATTAAACAAAGCGTTGGGATGGCCTTGCTCGGCGGCCAGGTTCCAGTACTCAAGGGCCTGAACGGGGTCTTGTCTTATTCCATCCCCAGTCCAATACGAAGTGGCTATCGCGTTTTGGGCTTCCGGCAACCCCTGCGCCGCGGCCTTAGTATACCAGTCAAAGGCCTTGACGATGTCCTTTTCCCCGTAAGGCTCACCAGTTTCATACGCCTCACCAAGGAAATACTGGGCTGGGGCTAGATCGGCCCGCGCGGCCTTAATAAGCCAATTAAAGCTTTCTTTAATATCCACTTTTACGCCTTCGCCACTCAAATATACGACGGAGAGTTTTAATTGAGCTGGTGGATAACCTTTTTCCGCCGAAAGATGACACAACTCCAGCGATTTTTTTAAATCTTTTTCGCGGTTTAGTCCAAAAAAAAGCTCGGTAGACATCTGAAAAAGTTCAACGGGACTGGCCAAGCTTAGATTTTTTGAAAAAGTATTTGACATATATCTCACGATTAGAAAAGCGCTTTAAAGCTTGCTTACATATTTATAAAACTATAGCCCTGATAGAAAAAGCCCATGCCCAGGATTCCGCCCCCAAGTCGGCCCGCCGTGACGGCCCGCCAGGACGCTCCCAGCCGTGACGGTTCCCACTTTACGGTCACCGCGGCAACACTCCCCACTGGTAGGCTACCAGCCGTGACGCTCCCCACTGGGAAGGTTTTTAAGGCCTGTTTTGTCTTTTTTTGGGCTTTTAACTCTCAAAGATTTTGAACCAGTGGGTTAAAAAAACTTCGTTTAAACACCAGTTTTCAATAATTGATAGCCTAAATGGGGCCTTTTTCAATACCAAACCTTTAAAATAAATGGCACCTCAGGGGGTAAAGGGCTTAGTACCGGTCTTTTTAGGCGGCCAAGCGACCATGATAAGCCGCCTGGGCATTTAAACCAAAGGCCACGACAAAGCTCTTTTAAAACCCAGGTTTACTCACTTGGTCACCCGATAAGCCTTGGAGGGTTTAAGTTGGGTGGGGGCTAACCTTAGGCCGCCGAGAGCCGTCGCAACCCAGGGCTTATTTTTACACTATTTTTTGATTCAATTCCACAATAATTAACCGTAGCCGTAAGGAAAAGTTCAGGGGGCCTTACCGGGTACGGATATTTCAAAGAATGTCTCAAATATGTCAGCCGTTTTGTTAGCTTAATTCTTCCTACTTACTTCTTTACGTAATTTTAGCCTCAATTGAAAAAGCGCCCCAGGGTTCCGATCCCCTGGGACGCTTTGAAGTTGGAAGTTTTACCTGGCCATCGCTGGGTTTATTAGCCGCCCCGGAGGCTTTTAGGGCGTTTTTTGGTTAGGGGTTTTACCTTGCCCCGAGCTGGGTTTATTGGCGCCCCGGAAGCTTTTAGGGCGTTTTTTGGTTAGGGGTTTTACCTTGCCCCAAGCTGGTTTTTTTTGCGCCCCGGGGATGGTTGTTAGTTACTGGTTTTTCTAGACTTTTTGAGGATTTTTCCTCGATCCGGGCGACTTTTAGGGCCATTTTTTCTTCTTCTTGGCGAAGTTTTTTCACCGCCGGAGCGAAGCCTTTTTTAGCCGAACGTCGCCAATATTTGAAATCCTGGGCGCGGTCTTTTTCAACTCCCTGTCCGTCGTTGTAGGCATTGGCAACTTTATACTGACCTTCGGGGTCGCCTTGGATCGCGGCCTGACGCCAATATTTAAAGGCCTGGGTCAAATCCTTTCCGACGCCTTTTCCGTAATGGTAAGCGCGGGCTAAATTTAGCTGAGCTCTGGTAACCCCTAGGCCAGCGTATATACGCCAACTATCGACCGCCCAGGCGTAATCTTTTTCGCTTCTAACTTCTATGGCCCCGAATTGGGCTAGAAAAAAACGAGCCTGATCATGACCTTGGCGGCAAGCGAGCATTAAGTATTTGCGGGCTTTGGCTAGATCTTTTTTGACCCCTTCGCCATCACTATAGCACTTACCTAAATTATATTGGGCGTCACCATTGCCTTGATCGGCCGATAGGCGCCAATATTTGGCGGCCTTGGTGAAATCTTTTTTAACTCCTTGGCCGTGATAGTAAGAGAAGGCTAAACCATGCTGGGCCATGTCATCGCCTTGGCCAGCGGCCAAACGCCAGTATTTAACGGCTTTGGTAAAATCTTGTTTAACTCCATAGCCGTTATGATAGTTCGATCCTAAATTATTCTGCGCCCCGGAATGCCCCTGATCGGCGGCCAGCTTAAAGTATTTGGTGGCCAGGGTCAGATCTTTTTCAACCACGTCACCATGGTAGTAAAGCACCCCTAGATTGAACTGGGCTTCTTTAACGCCTTGATCGGCCGCCAGGCGCCAATATTTCACGCCCTGGTCCAAGTCTTTATCCACTCCACTTCCATCAAAGTAGATCGTTCCTAAGTTAAACGAAGAAAAGGCATAGCCCTGATCGGAGGCCAAACGATAGTATTTAATGGCTTGGCCCAGGTCTTTTTCAACGCCGTCACCATCATAATAGGCCTGGCCCAATACGTGCTGGGCCCTGGCCAGGCCTTGAGCCGCGGCCATGCGACAATATTTAATGGCTAGGCCCAGGTCTTTTTCAACACCCACGCCATATTTATAGAACTCGGCTACATTGATTTGCGCCTCCCCGTCACCCCGATCGGCTTCTAGACGCCAGCTTTCAATGATCTTGTCAAGCCCTTCTTCTTTCATTTTCTTCTCCCGTCGAATACGAAAAAACCCAGTTGGCCCAAGGTGGCCAGCACCCCCCACCAGCCTTGGCAAACCGACCGGGCGGCCTTGTGGGAGTTCTTTTTTTCCAAATTCTCGCCTATGGCAAGCCGCCTCAAGTCTAGGCCACCTCTCGCGGCCTTAGGAAGTAAGCCAAGCTTTTTTGAGATCCGCCTTTACCCTCTCCCTCCCCTTATGAATACGCGCTGGGGATACCCGCTAGGGCGTTTGCGTTGGCAGATGGGAGGTTTTTGTCATTGGAAATACTTAGCCAGCGTAAAACAATTTTACATCATTTGAGCTTTTCTGTCAAAAAAAATAGCCAGCCCCGGCTGGAAAATTCACGGGGACTGGCTTGGCTTGGTTTTTTTGAAAGCGCTTCAGAATTATTTCGCGCGTTTCGTAAGGGGATTTAAGGTTTTTTAATCTATTAAGTAAATATAACCATAATTAAAAAAGTCAAGTTATCTTGGTCGCGATGACTTAGGGCGCTTTTTTTGGAAGGTTTTTCTTCACTTTTTGGGGAGTTTTTACAGCTCCTCGAGACGCTCCAGTTTCTTGGCGCGTTTCCAGTATTTGTTAGCCAGGACGCGGTCTTTTTTAACCCCCACCCCCTGGGAATAGGCGTCGCCTATGGCCCAAAGGGCCTCTATGTGATCCTGCTCGGCGGCCATAAGCCAGTATTTCGCGGCCTGGACCTCATCGATTTCCAGGCCAAAGCCGCTAAAATAGCACCGGGCCAACTTATTTTGGGCCAGGGGATCGCCTTGATCGGCGGCCAATTTGTAGTATTTCACCGCCTGGACCGGATCTTTTTCAACACCCTGACCCGTGGCGTAACAAACGCCCAGATTATACTGGGAATAGCTTTCGCCCTGATCGGCGGCCAGGCGCCAATATTTCGAGGCCTGGACAAGGTCTTTTTCAACGCCATCACCGCTGAGATAGCAATTGGCCAAATTGCACTGGGCATCGGACAGGCCCTGATCGGCGGCCATACGCCAGTATTTAGCGGCCTGGACTAGATCGACTTCGACCCCCGTGCCCTCAAAATAAGCCTGGCCTAAACTAAATTGGGCGTCGCCATCGCCCCATGAGGCGGCCAACCGCAAAATTTCAATGGCCTTGGCTATGTCTTTTTTTTTTCATGATCAATACCGGGAGGGGAGGAATAAAAAAACATGTTGGCGCTAAGCTTGGGCCATGTCCCCTGGGGGCGGGGCGATCAGGCCATGAAAACCAATGGGTTTGACCCGATTCGATTCTCACCTAGGTTAGGCCAATTTTTAAAGGGCGTCAAGGGTAAATTGGGATTCGTCCAAGCCGGCTTTCTCGGCCTTAAAGAGTCAGCCAAAGGGCTTTTGGCCAAGACCCTCGAGGACTAACCCGGCTTTGGGCTTATGGTAAGGACGATGGGAAGGGGGGGGACCTGGCCGGCAAGCGGGTCAAGATCAAAAAAAACGCCGGCGGCGGGTTGGGGAGGTCCCTTGGCCCGTAAACGCAAAAACCAAACCTCAGCCCCTTTCAAAGTAGGCCCGTAAACGGGTCAAATTGGCCCACGGAGGCGTTTAGGCAGGGGGGCTGGTATCTCCCCCTGGGGCCAAGGGGTCCGCGGGGCTACCGGTATTTTGCGTGATTTAGCCATCCGGGTAAAGTTTTTTCAAGGCTTTACCCGGGCGAAACAAAAAAGCGATTTGGCCTTGGGCCAAGGGGTGGGGGGCGGCCTAAGGGCGAAAAACCGCTAGGAGACCCGGGGAGTTAAGAAACCTAAACGGAACCTTTGAGCCGCCCGGGCGAAACTCGTCCTTGCGGCTTGGCGCCAACAATCGATGGCGCCGGCCGATGGGAGCGGCTTTTATTCGGCGAGCCAGAATCGTGATCTTAGGTCACGACTCCGGATCTGGCTCCGGCTCTGATTCCGAGGCTGACTCCTGAGTTGACTCCTGGCCTGACTCCGGCTCTGGCTCTGGCTCTGATTCCGGGGCTGACTCAGGGGCTGACTCAGACACCGATTCCGAATCGGAACCCGATTCGGAATCGAGTTCGACCTTGTGGGGTTCGAGGTCTTTGAGTTTTTGAATCGCCGGGGGGTAGCCGATTGTGGCCGCCCGGTTCAAATAGTTTAAGGCCTGGTCAAGGTTTTTTTCTACCCACACGCCCTTTTCGTAGGCCTCGGCCAGGTAGTAGAGGGCGAAGTATTGATCGCGTTCGGCCTCGAGGCGCCAGAAGGCCAGGATTTTCTCGGCGAATTTTTCGACGTCTTCCTCGGAAAAGTAAATCAGGCCCAAATTAAAACTGGACTTGAGGAAACCGCTTTCGGCGGCCATGATAAAATAATCTACCGCCAGCTCGAGGTTTTTTTCGACGGCCTCCCCGGACATGTAAGCGATGCCTAAGTTATTTTGGGCTTGGGGCACGCCGCGTTCGGCAGCGAGGCGCCAATATCCAAGGGCCCGCTCGAGGTCTTTTTCAACGCCTTGGCCGGAATAGTAAGCGATGCCTAATACATTATAGGCGAAGGGATAACCCCGATCGGCGGACAGATTTAAGAATTTAAGGGCTTGGTCCAAGTCCCTTTCGATGTCTTTCCCTTCAAAGTAGATCTGACCCAAATAAAATTGGGCCTCGGCCGAGCCCTGATCGGAGGCCAAGTTTAGGTATTTTAAGGCTTTGTCCAAGTCCCTTATGACGCCGTCCCCGACCAAGTAGGCCTGTCCCATAAAAAACTGGGCGTTGGGCACGCCCTGATCGGCGGCCAAGTTAAAGCATTTAAGGGCTTGGCCCAAGTCCTTTTCGACGCCGTCCCCGAAATAGTAGGCCTGTCCCAAGAAATTCAGGGCGTGGGGCTGATCCTGTTCGGCGGCCAGGGTAAAATACTTTATGGCTTTGTCCAAGTCCCTTTCGACGCCGTCCCCGACATAGTAGGCCTGTCCCAGAACTAACTGGGCGTCGGACACGCCCTGATCGGCGGCCAGGGTAAAATACTTTATGGCTTTGTCCAAGTCCCTTTCGACGCCTTGCCCGGTTAAGTATATCTGTCCCAACATAAAATGGGCGGCGACCGAGCCCTTGTTGGAGGCCATATTTAAGTATTTAAGGGCTTGGTCCAAGTCCTTTTCGACAACGTCCCCGTCAAAGTAGACCTGACCCAAATCAAATTGAGCGTCGGCCAAACCCTGATCGGCGGCCAGGCGCCAATATTTTACGGCTTGGCCTATGTCTTGCTCGACTCCTTGTCCGGATTCGTAAGCCAGGCCCAAGCTGTGTTGGGCCCGGGCATGACCCTTTTCGGCCGAGAGAAGCCAGTATTTGACAGCCTGGGCGGGATCCTTTTTGACGCCGGTTCCCTGATAATAGGCGTTCCCTAAGTTGTATGTGCCTTCTGGTTCGCCTTTCTCCGCGGCCAGGCGAAAATATTTTACGGCTTGGCCATAGTCCCTTTCGACCCCTTCACCATAGGCGTAAATCAAGCCCATACTAGCCAGGGCCAAGGGATGGCCCTGTTTGGCCGCCAGGCTCCAGTATTTCCGGGCTTGGTCGGGATCTTGTTCGACGCCTTTTCCGGAAGCGTAAGCCACGGCAAGGTAGTTCTGGGCCTCGGGAATCCCTTGATCGGCGGCCAGGAGAAAGTATTTCATGGCTTGAACCGGATCGGGTTCAGCGTAGTCCCCGAATAAGTAAGCCCGGCCCAATTCGAACTGGGAGAGCGCGAGACCGTTATCGGCCGCTAGGCTCAAATATTTTTCGGCCAAGGTGAAATTTTTGTCGATTCCCCGGCCACGCAAATAGGCTAAGCCTAAGGTTTGCTGGGCCTCGGGAAAACCGCGATCGGCGGCCTGTCTCATGTAACGATGAGACTTGTCCATGTCCTTTTGGCCGTCATTGTCTTTTGAGTAATAAACGGCCAAATTAAAGTGGGCCATGGCAAAATCATTTTCGGCGGCCTCGGTCCAGTATTTAACGGCCAGTTCCGGGTTTCTTTCGACCTCTTCGCCCAGGTCGTAGAGTTGGCCCAAATTAAACTTGGAGCTGACGTCCCCCAGATCGGCGGCCATACGCCAATAATGAATGGCCTGGTTGACGTCTTTTTCGACTCCCCGCCCTCTAAAGTAGCAAGTGCCTAGGTTATACATGGCCAAGCTCTCACCTTGGTCTGAGGCCATGCGCCAATAATTAAGGGACTTTTTATAGTTTTTCTTGACCCCGAGCCCTTCTTGGTAAGCTATGCCTAAATGAAGCATGGACTTGGAATCGCCTTTGTCGGCGGCCAATTGCCAGTATTTAACGCTCTGGTCATAGTCCTTTTTGACGCCTTCGCCAATTTGGTGGGCATAGCCTAGATAGAAAAGGGCCTGTAAATCGCCTTGATCGGCGGCCAGGCGCAGATATTTCGTGGCCAGGGCGATGTCCACCTCGACCCCATTGCCGATTTTGTAGGCCTGGAACATGGTTAACTGGGCCACGCGATTGCCTTGATCGGCGGCCAGGCGAAAATAGTTCACGGCCCGGGCGATGTCCGGAGTGACCCCATCGCCATTTTGGTAGGCGCTGCCCAAAGCCACATTGGCCTCAATAACGCCCTGATCGGCGGCCAGATTCAGGTATTTAACGGCCTCATCGATGTTTTTGGTAACGCCGTGGCCATTTTGGTAAGCCCGGCCCAAAGCGAGCTGGGCCAGGCCATCGCCTTGATCGGCGGCCAGCTTAAAGTACTGGGCGGCCCGCTCCAAGTCCTTTTCAACCCCCAGGCCATCAAAGTAAGACGACCCCAAAGCCAACTGGGCCTTGACCAGGCCTTGATCGGCGGCCAGCTTAAAGTACTGGGCGGCCCGGACGAGGTCCTTTTCCACCCCATCGCCGTCTTGGTAGATCTTGCCCAAAGCCAACCGGGCCTCGCCCTCACCCTGCTCGGCGGCCAGGGTAAAGTACGTTACGGCCTGGCCCAAGTCTTTTTTGACCCCTTGGCCGTGGAAGTAAGCCCCTCCCAAGGCCAACTGGGCCTTGGAAAAGCCCTGATCGGCGGCCAGCTTAAAGTATTTGGCGGCCTTGGAGCGGTCCTTTTGGACGCCCTGGCCCAGCTCGTAAGCCAGGGCCAAATTAAGCTGGGACGGGCCATGGCCCTCGTCGGCGGCCAAGCGCCAGTAGTTTACGGCCTGGCCCCGGTCCCTTTTGACCCCTTCCCCTAAATGGTAAGCCAAGGCCAACTCATGCCGGGCGTCGTTGTCGCCAGCGTCGGCGGCCAAGCGCCACCATTTAACGGCCTGGGTCAAGTCCATTTCGACCCCGTCGCCTTCATAGTAAGCCTGGGCCAAATTCACCCTAGCGTCGTTATCGCCCTGTTCCGCGGCCAAACGCCACCATTTAAGGCCCTCGGCCAAGTTTTTTTCGACCCCCTCGCCATCATGGTAAGCCACGCCCAAGGCGAACCGGGCCTTGGGATCACCCTGATCGGCGGCCAGCTTAAAGTATTGGGCGCCCTGGACGCGGTCTTCTTTAACCCCATCCCCGTCCCAATATAAAACGCCCAGTTGGCGCCTCGCGGCCGCCAGCCCCTGGTCGGCCGCCTTGCCATACCAGATAAGGGCCTCGGCTAAGTTCTTTTCCCCATAGGGCCGGCCAAGCCTATTGGCCTCGGCTAAGGTAAACTGGGCCTCGGCCAAGCCCGCCTCGGCGGCTTTGGTGAGGTTAACAAGGCTCTCGTTAAGATCCGCGCTTACCCCCTCGGCCCCAAGGTACAAGTTGGAGAGTTGGTACGAGGCCGGGGGATAGTCCCGGTCGGCCGCGAGACGCCACAATTCCAGGGCTTTGGTTACGTCCTTTTCGACGTTGGTCCCGGAATAAAAATCCTGGGCCATCTGGCAAAGCTCGGAAGGACTGGCTAGGTTTGGATCTTTTGAAAAATCGTCAGTCATATATCTCTATTTTATATGGATATTTAAAATTATTTACTTATTTAAGTAAATATATTTTTAATTATAAAAGAAAAAATGGCCTTTTCCAATAGGCCGAACCATAAACGCTTTACAAAAAGCGCCGTTAACCGCCGGGGTTACCCCTCCGGGTAAAACCCTTTGGCCAAAATCGGTTAATCCCAATACCCGCCCAATGCCTGAGAAGCATGCCAACCGGTAAGCACGCCAACCGGTAAGCATGCCAACGCCTGGTAAGCTCCCGGGGCTTGTGACTTTCAAGGCTTGGAACTTTTGGTCTCGAGCGAAAACCTAGCCCCCTTAATCACGCCAGTTTAATCGAGCCGGCCTAGTCGCGTCAACCTAAAAGCGCCAACCTGGGGCGCGCCGGCCTAATCGCGCCGGTCTGGTCGCGTCGATCTAGTCGCGCCGGCCTGGTCGCGTCAACCTGGGGCGCCGCGAAGGGGCGCCGCGAAAGGGCGCAAAAACGGGGCGTTTTGGGTTGGCGATCGAGGCTTTCAATCGGCCGTTTTGGTTTCCAATCGGGCCAGCGAGGCCGCCGCGCGCTTGTCGCCCAGTTTGGCCGCCCGCCGCAAATATTTCTCGGCTAAGCCGAGGTTTTTTTTGACCCCCCAGCCTTCGCAGTAGGCCCGACCTAACCTGGCCAGGGCCTCGGGCAAGTCCTGCTCCGCCGCGAGAAGCCAGTACTTGATGGCCAGGGCGGGATCTTTTTTGACCCCCTCGCCATCTTTGTGGAGCAGACCTAAACCGCACTGGGCCTCGGCGACGCCCTCTTCGGCGGCCTGTTGCCAGTACTTAACGGCCAGGCGGAGATCCTTTTTAATTCCGTCTCCCTTATAATAGGCCAAACCCAAATCGTACAGGGCCGGGGGATAGTTCTGTTGGGCGGCTTGGCGCCAATACTTAATGGCCTTGGAGAGGTCTTTTTTATACACTTCCCCGATTGAGTAGACCAGGCCTAAGGTGTGCTGGGCATCGGCAAGCCCCTGATCGGCGGCCTTTTGCCAATATTTGACGGCCAGGGCCATATCTTTTTCAACGACGTCTCCGAGATGGTAGAGCTGGCCCAAATCATTTTGGGCCGCGGCCAAGCCCCGATCGGCGGCTAGGGTCAGATACTCAATGGACCGGCCCATATCCTTCTCGACGCCTAGGCCATGGTAGTAAGCCCGACTTAAAAAGTACTTAGCCTCGGGGAGGTCCTGATTGGCGGCCAGTTGAAAGTATTTAGCGGCCTGGCCATAGTCCCGCCCGATTCCTTCGCCGTAAAAATAGGCCTTACCCAAGCACAACTGGGACAAGGCAAAGCCCTGATCGGCCGACATGCGCCAGTATTTTACGGCCCTGGTCTTATACTTTTCCACCCCCTCGCCTTCGAAATAGGCTCGGCCTATATAATGTTGAGCCTCGGCATGGCCCTGATCGGCGGCCGATTTAAAGTATCTAGCGGACATGACCAAGTCTTTTTCTATATAAATGCCTTTGCGGGTAGTCTTTATTTTAGCCCCAAGCGGGTTAAAGCCAGACCCGACGCCCAGAGCCTCCAACCTCGCGTCCCTGTCTGAGCCGTTTCCGACACCATCCACGATGGGGGCGACATTATGTAAGTGAGAATAAGCCTCGGGCAAACCCTGGGCGGCGGCCATGCGCCAGTATTCAATGGCTCTGTCCAGGTCCCTTTTAATTCCCTCCCCGTTGAAATACAAACAACCCAACCGGCATTGGGCCTCGGCGTGCCCCTGGGCGGCCGCCTGGGCATACCAACCAAAGGCCTCAAAGGCGTTTTGTCCCCCATAGGGCTCGCCCTGCTCAAAGGATTCACCCAAGGTGAACTGGGCCTCGGCCAAGCCCGCTTGGGCGGCCATAAGAAGCCATTTCATGCTTTCCTCAAGATCCACGCCCACGCCCTCTCCCTCTCGATAAACGAAAGAAAGTTTTTTTTGGGCCTGGGGATAACCCTGCTTGGCCGCCATATGCCACAAATCATGGGCTTTTTGCAAATCCCGCTTGACTTTCGCGCCCGAGAAATAGGCCTCGGCCATCTGGCAAAGCTCGGACGGACTTGCCACCCTAGGATCTTTTGAGAGAATGTCAGCCACTATATCGCCCTCGTCAAGGGAAATTTTTACTTAATTATTTAAGTAATTTAGCTAAAAACAGCCTCGAAAAATACAAAAACCCACCGTAGGTTCCAAAAAACCAAGCGCCCCTTAACCCCGACCACCAATCGCCCAGTCCATTGGCGAAGCGCTCTCCGCCAATGGACGCTTCTAGTCGTCTAGCTGGGCCCTAAAACCGGGAAGCGCTTGGCTCGCCTCTTCGAGGCCCAGTTGGGCCGCGCGCTCCAAATGCTTGACGGCCAGGCGCATGTCTTTTTGGACCCCTTTCCCATTGGAGTAGACCTGGGCCAAGGCGACATGGGCGTAAGGCATGTCCTGGTCGGCCGCGAGCTTAAAGAGCTTAAGGGCCTGGTCCAGGTCCTTTTCAACGTCCTCGCCCAGGTAGTGGATCATCGCCAGACTGTACTGGGCATCGGGATCGCCCTGGTCGGCGGCCAGGCGCCAATACTTTAAGGCCTTGGCCATGTCTTTTTTGACCGTGTCACCGTATTGGTAACTTTGGCCCAAAACGTTTAGGGCCTTTAGCTCACCCTGCTCGGCGGCCAGGTGCCATAATTTAAAGGCCAGGTCGAAGTCTTGTTTGACCCCTTCCCCGGCGTGATGAAGCACGGCCAAAAAACTCTGGGCATCGCTAAAACCTTGATCGGCGGCCAGGCGCGTGTATTTTACGGCCTGGGAGATATCTTTCTGGGTTCCCCGGGCAAAGTAGTAACTCTGGCCCAAAAGATATTGGGCGCCGGGATGGCCCTGATCGGCGGCCAAACGCAAAAGTTTTAAGGATTGTTCGTAATCCTGCTTCACCCCATGGCCGCCCCTGTAAAGCTTGGCCAAGGTATGCTGGGCTTCGGGAAAACCCTGATCGGCGGCCAGACGCGTGTATTTTACGGCCTGGTCCAAATCTTGTTTCACCCCGTAGCCGTTGAGGTAAAACTGCGCCATGGCTAACTGGGTGGGGGCATGGCCCTGATCGGCGGCCAGGCGCGTGTATTTTACGGCCAGGTCCAAATCTTGTTTGACTCCTTCGCCGTAGAAGAAGGCCTTGGCCACGCTTAGCTGAGCGTTAAGATGGCCCTGAGCGGCGGCCAAAAGCCAGTTTTCAATGGCTTTGGCGGGATCTTTTGTGACTCCCCGGCCTAAAACGTAAGCTTTGCCTAGATAAAACTGGGCCTCGTCATAACCTTTTTCAGCGGCCAGGCGCCAGTACGAAACGGCTTTGGCTTGCGCTTTTTCGCTTTCGTCTTCCAGGTGATGGAACACGCCTAATTTGAACAGGGCTTTAGGGTACCCATGGAGGGCGGACTTCAAAAACAAGTCCGTGCCCTCTAAGACGTCCTTTTTTCCATACGGCTGGCCGGTCACATAAGCGTCACCCAAGTCATGCTCCGCCTCGGGCAACTCCGCCTCAGCGGCCTTAATAAGCCACTTTAGGCTTTCCTCAAGATTGATTTCGACCCCATCCCCCTCGCGGAGAATCACCGAAAGTTGATATTGGGCCTGGGGATAACCTTTCTCGGCGGAGAGACGCAACAAATGAAGCTCTTTTTCAAAATCCGACAGGCCGCTTAGTTCAGTACGATAACTTGAACCCATATCGAAAAGTTCTAAGGGGCTAGCCGAACTTGGATCTTTTGAAGGCTTGTCGGTCACGTGTCTCTCTTTCCTTAACCGCCATCCATAAGCGACTTTCAAGCCCGCTTAAAAGTAAGAACAAAAAAATCAGCGCTTCTTAACCGCCCCGCCCTTGGCCGTTTGGCTCTTAGGGGCCCGGCCCTTGGCCGCTTAAAACAAAAGCTCCGGCCCTCTCATCCCTAGAAGTAATAGCCGGGCCGTGGGGTCACCCAGTTTGGCCGCGCCTTGCCAATACTTTAAAGCTTTGTAGCCGCTTTTTTTGACCCCAATCCCCTTGGCGTGGGCCTTACCCAACTCGGCCAAGGCTAAGGGATAGTCCTGACCTGCGGCCAAACGCCAGTATTTTACGCCCTTTTTAAAGTCTTTTTCAACGCCCAAACCCGCAATTTAAGCCTGACCAACTCACGTTTGGGCGTCAGGATGACCCTGGTCCGCAAAAAGGCGCCACAACTAAAAGGCTTTCTTTAAATCCGCCTTGACGCCTTCCCCCAAACAAAAAACCTCGGCCATCTCGAAAAGTTCCGATGGGCTAGCCAAACTGGGATCTTTTGAAAAAACATTTACCGTATTTCAGGTTCTTTAAAAATATCGTTTTATAGTCTAAAAAGAAACCATAGCCCAATATAAATTAAGATCGCCTATCGTTTTCCCCCAAACAAAAAGCCGCGGCCATTTCGAAAATCTCCAAGGGGCTAGTTAGCCAGGATCTTTTTAAAAAGCTCCAAACTTTGACCCATTTTTGCCAGTTCGGTTACCGAACTGGGTTTCGGGACGGGGACTTAGGCCCATTGGCCGAGAGCTTTCTTTGTAAAAAAAACTCCGAGTTTTGGGCCATTTTTTGCCGTTCGGTTACCGAACGGGTGGGCCAAGGTGGCTAAAAACCCATTAACCGAGACTGGTTTTTTTTAATTTTCACCCATGGTTAGGTAATTTTAAGCCCACTGGCTTGTTTAAACTACTGTCATGTATCAATAATTTTTTTATTTTCAACCCAGGGTTGATAAATTTTATACCCACGTAGTTATTTTAGCGATTTTAGTTTGGCCTTAAGCGAGAAAGCCTGGATTTCTCAGATTAAGTTTAGGAGGGCGTTTTTAGTCGGAGGATTGGTTTTCCAACTTGCGGAGTTTTCTCGCGGCTTTGTCATTACCCAGCGCGGAGGCGCGTCGCCAATACTCGGCGGCCTGGGCTTCGTCTTTTTCAACTCCCCTGCCGTTAAAGTAAGCGTTGCCTAAGGTGTAAAGGGCCACGTGGTTATTTTGCTCGGCGGAAAGCTTATAGTATTTCAAGCCCTCGACGTGATCTTTTTCAACGCCCAGCCCATGATCATAGGCATAGCCCAAATAATACTGAGCCCCCGATTCGCCTTTCTCGGCGGCAATGCGCCAACATTCAATGGCATGGGCGCGGTTTTTGGGGACGCCGTGACCTTCCATGGAAGCCAGGCCCAAGAAGGTTAGGGCCTGCATGGAGCCCAGTTCCAAAGCCCGGTTCCAATACTTTATGGCCATGGTGTATTTTTGCTTGACGCCATCGCCCATGTAGTAAGCCGCGCCCAGTTTGAAAAAAGCCGGGGCGCTGCCCTGATCGGCGGAAAGCTTGTAATATTTCAAGGCTTGGGCCCGGTCCTTTTTAACCCCTCTGCCTTCGTCGTAGGCGACGGCTAAATTATACTGGGCGGAAAAATCGCCGTTGTCGGCGGCCAGCTTGTAGTATTTGGCGGACAGGGTAAAGTCTATCTCTACGCCTTTGCCTTTTTCATAAAACAACCCAAGGTTGAAACAAGCCTGGGGTTGGCCTTGATCGGCGGCCAAATTGTAGTATTTGGCGGCCAGGGGAAAGTTTTGTTCAACGCCCATCCCGACGTCGTAAATGACGCCCACGGCGTTTTGGGATTGGGCATGGCCCCCCTCGGCGGCGAGTTGGAGATATTTTAAAGCCTGGGCCAGATCTTTTTCGACGATGTCCCCGTCAAAGTAGGCCATGCCTAATTGGTTTAGCGCCAAGACGTGACCCTTGCCGGCGGCGAGCTTTAAGAATTCAAGACCTTTGGGCAAGTCTTTTTCTACGTTAAGTCCGTCTTTGTATATCAGGCCTTTTTTATAAAGGGCCTCGGGAAAGCCCTGGTCAGCCGCCTTGGTATACCAAGAAAGGGCCACGGGGATGTTCTTTTCCCCGTACGGACTGCCTGAAAAAAAAGCCTCGCCGAGGTTATGCTCCGCCTCGGCCAAGCCGGCCAGGGCGGCCTTGGTAAGCCAGTTTAAGCTTTCCTTAAGATCCGACATGACCCCTTCGCCCTTGTGGTAAGCGACGGATAGTTTTAGCTGGGCTGGGGGATAACCTTTTTCGGCTGAAAAGCGCCATAACTCAACGGCTTTTTTTAAGTCCTTCTTACCGCTTACCCCAAAAAAATGGGCTTCGCCCATTTGAAAGAGTTCAATGGGATTGGCCAAGTCGTGGTTTAGCGTAAAAGAATCTGACATGTTTATAGCTTACCCAATTAGGTGGCGCTTTGGCCTTTGACGTCACGGCGGTTTCCGCTTGGGCGGCGCCGCGATCTTTGACGATCCGGAGTTTATCGGCCGCGGGGACCGCGGCCTTTGACGTTACGGAGTTTTTCCGCTTAGGAGGCGCTTTGGCCTTTGAGGTCCCGGAGTTTATCCGCCGCGGGGGCGTAACCCTGGTCGGCGGCCTGGGTCAAAAACTCGACGGCCCGCTCCTGGTTCTTTTTTACCCCTTGGCCAAACAGGTGGGCCAAACCCAGTTGGTACTGGGAGGGGGCGTGTCCTTGGTCGGCGGACAGGCTCCAGTATTCTATGGCCTTGGTGGGGTCTTTTTTCACCCCGTCACCGTTGGCGTAGGCCCTGCCCAGGGCGAACCGGGCCTCGTCATGGTCTTGGCTGGCCGCGAGGCTCCAGTATTTAACGCCTTTGATCGCGTCCCTTTTGACTTCTTTCCCATAGAAGTAGACGTTGCCAAGGCTGTATTGGGCGTCGGGATTGTCGTCTTCTGAGGCCAGGAGCAAGTATTTTAGGGCCAAGCTGACGTCTTTTTTGACGCCTTCCCCTTTAAGGTAAGCCTCGCCAAGGAAATAACTAGCCTCGGGGTCGCCTTGATCGGCGGCCAGTTTAAAGTATTTAACGGCCTGGGCCAAGTCTTTTTCTACGCCGTCGCCGTCATGGTAAACCAAGGCCAGGGCAACCTGGGCGGAGCGGTCATTAAGATCGGCCGCCAAACGCCAGTATTTTAAGGCCTGGTCGATATCTTTTTCTAAAAATTTCCCTTGATAGTAAAAGTATCCCAGATTGAGCTGCGCCTCGGGGAAGCCGGCTTTTTCGTCGGCGGCTTGTTTCCAGTATTCGATGGCTTTGTCCAGGTCCCGTTCCACGCCTTGGCCATTGGCGTAAGCAAAACCCAGGACATACTTAGCCTCAGCCAAACCCCCGTCGGAGGCTTGTTTCCAGTATTCCACGGCCTTTTCCAAGTCCCGCTTCACGCCTTGGCCGTCGGCGTAAGCCGAGCCTAGGGACAACATGGAATTGGCATTGCCCTCTTGGATGGCCTTATGCCAGAATTTTAGGGCTAGGTTGACATCGGCCTTAACCCCATCCCCATTAAAATAGATTTCCCCCAACTCATGGCTGGCCTCGGGCACTCCCCGATCGGAGAGCGAGCGCAAGTATCCGAGGACATAGGGGAAATCATCTTGGGTCCCATACCCCTTATAGTAGGCTTCGCCAATGGAGAGTTTGGCTTTTTCATTGCCCCCCTCGGCGGACAGGCGCCAATACTTCAAGGCCTGGTTAAGGTCCGGTTTGACCCCCTCGCCTCTTTCGTAAGCGTCACCCAACTCCCGCTGGGCCTCCGTATCGCCCCCATCGGCGGCCAGGGTTAAGAATTTTATGGCTTGGCTTAGATCCTTTTCCACGCCCTGGCCGTTTTTATAGGCCTGGCCCAAGGCGCGCCGGGACTCGGGGTGGCCCTGGGCGGCGGCCTGCCTGTGGTATTTTACCGCCTGGACAAGGTCCTTATCGACGCCTTCGCCGCGCTCGTAAGCCCAACCCAGGTAGGATTGGGCATCGGCGTCACCTTGGTCGGAGGCCAGCGTCAAGTAGTTAACGGCTTTGACCAAGTCCCTTTCGACGAAATCGCCCACCCAATACGAACGGCCAACCACGCTCTGGGACTTAACCAATCCCTGGTCGGCCGCCTTAACGTACCATTCGAAGGCCTCGGCGGTTTTTACCTCCCCGTAAGGCTCGCCAAGGTTATACGCCTCAGCCAAGGCCTCTTGAGCCTCGGCCATCCCCGAAATCGCGGCCTTGTTGAGCCACTTCTGGCTCTCTTCGAGATCTTTCTTAACCCCATCGCCATTTAGGTAAGCCACGGAGAGTTTGAATTGGGCGGGTCCATGACCTTTGTCAGCCGAAAGATGAAACAATTCAAAGGCTTTTGTCGCATCTCGTTTAACGTTTTTTCCCGCCAAAAAAGCCTTGCCCTTTTCAAAAATCTCAACGGGACTGGCTTGATCGAGGTCAATCGAAAGTTTGTCTGTCATGTTTCTCGTTTCGTCAAGTAAGTTTAATCCCGCTTACCCTATCTTAAGTAAACTTAGCGGGATTTCGGTATTTTTAAACCCAAATCCAAGGTTTGGTTATCTAGCCCAAAGGCGATTTCCCTTTAAGCGAACCCGCGCTTTGGCTAGCGTGCCCCAAACTTCCAAGGCCCAAGCGAGGCTAGGCTTTGAAAAAAGCTCAAAGCGCTTAAGGAAAAGACTAACTTTTCTATGGTATCACAAAGACAAGCAGTTTTGAACCTTAATCAAAAAAATTTTTCACTTGGGATTAAACGGCCAAGGCCTAAGGGAAGTTATTTTGGTCGCCGCTTTGGTCTAGGATTTCGTCAAGTTTTTATCACAAGCGTTTTTCGCGGTCAAGGGTTGACCAAACCCCCTCGGCCTTGAGGTAAGCCCTCGCAAGCCTATGATGGGCGCCGGGATAATCTTGTTTTGCCGCGAGATGCCACATTCGCGCGGCTTTGGGCAGATCCCTTGGGACTTTTTCCCCCAACCAATAAGCCTCGCCCATTTCATATAGTTCGTTTGGGCTAGATAGTTTTGGATCTTTTAAAAAAAAGTCTGACATGTAACTCCAAATTGGTGTTGGGTATTTAAACTTACTTAATTTTTTAAGTAAGCGACGATTGACCAAAAACGAAATCCCCAAGCCTCCGGAGGGAAAGCCCTCCGAAAATCAAAAACCCAATACCTCGTCCCCCCATAAAACCGGCCCGTAAACGCCCAAAATCGCCCCTCTGGGGCGTTTTTCCACTGGGGCAGGTAGGGAGGTGGCGGGTCAAGGGGTAGAAGCGCTCCTAGGCCTTCCTAGGCCGTTTCGCGGCCCAAAGGACCTAAAGCCAAGCCGGCCCGGGGAACTTTGCGGCAAGATACGTTTTAAGATAGCCCGACCGCTCGTTTTTTTTCGGCCGGGGCCCCGGGAAGGCTTTTAGCCGATCGTTGGGGCGCCTATCTCGCGGAGTTTATCCTTGGCGCTTTCAAAGCCTTGCCTCGCGGAGCGCTGAAAGTATTTGATGGCTTTGATTTGGTCTTTTTCGACCCCGTTCCCGTCAAGATAGGCTAGGCCTAAAATAAACAGGGTATTGGGAGCGCCCTCGGGTTCGGCCAAGCGCAAATAGTTTATGGACTGGCCATAGTCGTTTTCCACCCCATCCCCGATGTAATAGGCTAGGCCTATGTTAAACTGGGCCTGGGGATGACCCTGATCGGCGGCCAACTTCCAGTATTTTGCCGCCTTGATGGGGTTCATTTTAACCCCATCCCCGCTATGGTAGAGCTGGCCCAAGTTATACTGGGACTCGCCATGACCCTGATCGGCGGCCAACTTCCAGTATTTTGCCGCCAGGGCGAGATCTTTTTCTACTCCCAAGCCAGTGTAGTAAGCGTGACCGGCGAAATACTGATATTTGGGATTACCCCGATTGGCCCTGTGGAGAAAGTATTTAAACTCCTTGACGGCGTATGTCCCATCTCTCTGGGCGTCTAAGACGGTCTTGCCGTAAAGAAGCAGGGCTTCGTCTAGCCCCGCCTGGGCGGCCTTACGCAGCCATTTCAAGCCTACCATTAGATTGGCTTTTACCCCTTCGCCCTCGAGATAAGCCTTACCAAGCCTTAATTGGGCCTGCGGATGATCTCTTTTACCAGCGATACGCCACAACTCAACGGCTTTCGTTAAATCCCTTTCGACTATTTCGCCCAAACGATAAGCTTCGCCCATTTCGAAAACCTCGTCGGGGCTAGCTAAGTTTGGGTCCTTTGAAAAAATGTCGGTCATTTATCTTCCAATAGGCGTTGGGATTTTGAAATCCCTTAGTTATTTAAGGGCTTTGGAGATGGAGGTCGCCTGGCCTCGCCGGTCATGGGTTCGTCGCCTGGAAAGGGGATTCCAAAGCTTATTCCCGGGAAAAAACTCACCGCTTTTAAAAAGAGGTTATTTTTACCGGTTTAACAAAAGGCTAGATATCTTTAGTAAAAACAAAAAACTTCGTTTTCCCTTTGGGGTTCGCCTGGGGGTTTCCCGTGAGGGTTAGCCTGGGAGGTCGCCAGGGGGTTGGCCTTAGGGATTCGCCTGGGGGATGCGCCTGGGGGATTCGCCTGGGAATTTTCATGGGGGCTTGCCCCTAGCGCTTGCCCTTTGGCTTTTTGCGTTTGTTTTTAGGCCCTCCCTTTCGCGGGGGTTGTCCTCCCCCGGGGCCCGGTCCTTTTTCGATGGTTTTAGCTTTCTCCAGTTCGGCGAGTTTTTCCCCCGACTCGGTAAAACCCAGTTTCAAGGCCCGCCGGTAATATTTAATGGCCATGGCGAGATCTTTTTTAACCCCTTGGCCGCGTTCGTAGATCTCCCCTTTCAAACCGGCCCGCGAACGGACAAATTCGGCCCGCGCGGGCGTTTGGGCTAAAAGCCTGGTACTCGCGCCGCCTCACCCCTTGGCGGCCAGGCGCCTCCAGCGCTTTAGGGCCCTTTGGCGGCCCTGGACAATCGACCGGGGCCCCGCTCGATCCGAAAAAGCCGTCCCTAAAAAAACGGCTTTCCCCATTACGAGGGGCCTTTGGAACCGGAGCCAGGTTGGAAGCTGGTGGCGGCCCCCGGAGCCAAGGCCGGCCTTGGAGCCCAAGGAGGCCTGGAAGCTAAAAGATGATGGGGTTTTTTAGATCTTGGAGCCTTTCCGCGGCCATGGCATAGCCGTTTTTGGCGGCGAGTCGCCAAAGACGCACGGCCTTGGCAAAGTCTTTTCCTACGCCGTCGCCGTTAAAGTAAGCGAAGCCCAAATTGTATTGGGCCTCGCCATGATCTTGGGCGGAGGCGAGTTCAAGGTATTTAACGGCCTGGGCAAAGTCTCTATTGTCCCCGTCGTCGCCTACCAGAAATTGCCTACCCAATAAATTCTGGGCCTCTACGTGACCTTGATCGGCCGCGAGTTTCAAGTATTTTACTGACATGTGCCAGTCTTTGTCGAGGCCTTCGCCGTCACAGTAGGCCACCCCCAAGCGAAACTGAGCGTCGATACTGCCCTGATCGGCGGCCGGTCGCCAGTACGAAACGGCCTTGGCGAAGTCCGGTTCGACACCCAGGCCGTTATAGTACATGACTCCCAAATTATAAAAGGCGGCCCGATAACCCTGGGCGGCGGAGAGCTCAAAGTATTCATGGGCTTTTTGGTAGTCTTGCTCCACCCCCTCCCCTTTAAAGTAGCACCAGCCCATATTGAATTGAGCCTCGCGAAGCCCCTGCTCAGCGGCCAGGCTAAAGTAACGGAAGGCCTGGAAGAAATCCCGTTCGACTCCATGGCCACGGCTGTAAGCCAAGCCTAAGCAATCCTGGGCCAAAGGCAGACCTTGAGCGGCGGCCAAACGGAAGTATTTCACGGCCTGGGTGAAATCTTTTTCCATCCCCAGCCCGATATAGTAGGCGTTTCCCAAATTGTACAGGGCCCCGGGGTTACCCCGATCGGCGGCCAGGCGCCAGTACTCTATGTCCTGGGTGAAATCCCTATCCTCCCCCATCCCAATATGGAAAGTGCCACCCACATTACGCTGGACCACTTGATGGCCTTGGTCGGCGCCCATGCGCCAGTACTTAACGTCCTGGAGGAATTCGTTTTGCTCGGAGACATTATTGGGGAAAAGCTGGCCTAACCGATACTGGGACTCGGCATGACCTTGCTCGGCGGCCAGGCGCAAGAATTTAGCCACATTGGCCAAGTTTCGTTCGACATGCTCGCCTTTAAAGTACATCAAGCCCAGGCGATACTGGGCCCGGGGATGGCCATGTTCGGCGGCCAGGAGATAGTATTTGGAGGCCTGGGCCGCGTCTATTTCAACTCCTTGGCCGTTTTGATAGCACCCGCCTAACTTAAAGTAGGCGCCGCCATGGCCTTGAGCGGCGGCCAAACGCCAGTACTCAATCGCCCGGGCGAAGTCCTTATCCACCACCCGCCCGCCAAAGAAGGCCTGGCCCATATTATACAGGGCGTGGGGATTGCCTTGGTCGGCGGCCAGGCGCCAGTACTTAACGGCCTGGGTAAGATCTTTGCCAACGCCATCTCCCGTGAAATATAAATTAGACAGCTCTATCTGGGCTTCCACCAGCCCCCGCTCGGCCGCCAAGGTAAACCACTTAATGGCCTCGTCAACGTTCTTTTCCCCGTAAGGCTGACCGGATTGATAGGCCTGGGCCAGGGTCAGTTGGGCCCGAGGCAAACCAAGGTCCGCGGCCTTCAAAAGATAGTTAAAGCTCAAACCAAGATCCGCGTCCGCTCCCTCGCCTTTGAGATAGGCTTGGGAGAGCGCGAATTGGGCGGGGGAATAACCTTGGTCCGCGGAAAGACGCCACAATTCAAGGGCCCTTGGCAAATCCCTTTCAACCTTTTTTCCCAAACGATAAGCCTCGCCCATTTCGTAAAGTTCGGACGGGTTAGCTAGGTTGGGATCTTTTGAAAGTAGGTCGGTCAAGCGTCTCTCTCCGGTTCACTAAAGGGCTGGCCGTTTCTAGCCAAAACCAAAATACTTGGGTTTTTCAATCGGCGGCTCGCCAAGGCGTTGGCGCGTTTGGGCG
Organism: Deltaproteobacteria bacterium; assembly: GCA_031277995.1. Taxonomy (GTDB): domain Bacteria; phylum Desulfobacterota; class Desulfarculia; order Adiutricales; family Adiutricaceae; genus JAIRNQ01. The sequence continues at coordinate 1,335 of JAITLH010000158.1, read as the reverse complement.
TTTATGACAAAACCCCGCGCGCGCTTAAACTAAATCCACAAAGCTTGGACTTTTACCGCTCGCGGCACCCCTGAGGCCTTTATTCACCGCTTAAAACCTTCACTTTGGGGACTTTCCCAAACGCCCCCAGGTCAAAAACATTAGTTTCGCCGCGGGATTAAGCCTCCATTTGGCGAAGTTGTTCAACCGCCCCGGGAAAGCTCGCGGTTGGTTACCGATTCAGGTCTCCATTTGGCGGAGTTTATCAACCGCCGGGGCAAAACCCTTTTTCGCGGCGAGCCGGAAATATTGGATGGCTTGGTCGAGGTCCTTTTCCACCCCTATGCCCGTTTCGTAGACCCGACCTAAGGCGAAAAAGGCCTCAGGGTGGCCTTGATCGGCGGCCAAACGCCAGTAGTGAACGCCCTGGGCCGGGTCTTTTTTCACGCCTTCGCCGAAGAAATAAGCTGACGCCAAATTTAGCTGAGCGTGGGACAAACCTTGATCGGCGGCCAGGCGCCAGTAGTGAACGGCCTGGGCGGAGTCTTTTTTAACGCCTTCGCCGAGACTGTAAGAGTTGCCTAAGTTAAACTGAGCGATGGCCAATCCTTGATCGGCGGCCAAACGCCAGTAGTGAACGGCCTGGGCGAGGTTTTTTTCCACGCCTTCCCCGTCACGATAAAGAGCGCCTAAATTATACCGGGCCTCAGGGTGGCCTTGATCGGCGGCCAGGCGCCAGTAGCAAACGGCCTGGGCGGAGTCTTTATCCACGCCTTCGCCGAGACTGTAAGCGTTGCCTAAGTTAAACTGAGCCTGGGGCAAACCTTGATCGGCGGCCAGGCGCCAGTAGTGAACGGCCTGGGCTGGGTCTTTTTCCACGCCTTCGCCTTTAAGGTAAGCGTCACCCAAGCTAAGGTGAGCGTTGGACAATCCTTGATCGGCGGCCAGGCGCCAGTAGTGAAGGGCCTGGGCGAAGTCTTTTTCCACGCCTTCGCCGATACTATAAAGCAAACCTAAATTATGCCGGCCTTCACGGTGGCCTTGATCGGCGGCCCGGCGAGAATATTTCGCGACTTGGACAAAGTCTTTGTCAACGCCATCTCCCAAGTAATACAAACCGGCTAGAATTAGGTGGGCATCCACCAAGCCTTGGTCGGAAGCCTTGACATACCATTTAAGAGCCTTGGCGGCGTTCTTTTCTCGGTAAGGTTGGCCAGTTCTATAGGAGTCGGCCAAGGTTTTCTGGGCCTCGGCCAGACCCCCTAGGGAGGCCGTAAGAAGATGGTTAAAGCTTTTAAAAAGATCCATGGCTACCCCAGCGCCTTTAAGATAAACTTGGGAGAGCCTTAAATGGGC
>JAITLH010000146.1 GCA_031277995.1 Deltaproteobacteria bacterium | reverse complement strand
CAAGAAGAATTCAACAATCAGGTGATGATTTACAATAATTTATATTCATTAGATACTCTTCCAAAGCAATCGTGGTATTTTTTCGTACTTGCGGGTTTTTTTATTTGGGTGTTCTCTTCAATTTGGTTGTTAACAATATTTTTTAGTAATAAAAGGGCTGTTTTATTCAAAACTAGACTTAAACTTGCACGTATCCCAATTTTTATCTTTATATATGGCTACGCACTCTGGATTTTTAGTATGTATGTTGCTTAAAAGTTTTGCTTTTATAAATTAAAACTCATAACCAAGTAATCTAGTTTACTGTCTTATTATTGTCTTCCCCCATGTATGCCCTCCAATAGCCTTTAGTCAGCCTAAATCACCGTCCAGTCTCGCTTTTTTCATTTTTTCCCCTGACTCCCCCCCCCTTGTCCAGTCGCGCCGATCCATCAAAATATTACCTCAACTAGGCTTGGTCCGATGACTTTGGCTGAGATGGTTTTTTTGCTGTCTTGGTTTACGACGCTGATGGTTTGGCCCAAAGCCCCGTCCTGTTTGGCTTGGCCTAGGGCGGTGATTTTTAGGCTACCCGTTTGGGCGATGATGGTGACCACCTCGCCTTTTTTGACCATGGAAGTTTTGATGAGATCCCTGTCCCTTATTGGGGCCCCGGTCCTGACCGAAGTTTTAAGGGTTTGCCCCAGGGCCTGCTCGGTTTCGGTTAGGGCGCCTTTGGCTTGAGCGTAAGGCACTTGGCTTTGGGATAGATCCATCTCGCTTAAAACGTGACCCCGAGGAAGGTCCCTTACGGCCACGACGGCGCTCACGCGCAAATCGACTTGGGCGGTAACCCTTAATCGGCCGGCGTCTTGCCCATCGACGCTAAAAAATATGGTCCCGGTTAGGTAGGCTGGGTTTGAACTGGGCTGGGGGGAAAAACGATATTCAACCGTGCCGGGGGGAAGGGCGGGTGGGGTGGAAAAGGTTACGTTTAGTAGGTCATAAAAACCGGAAATATAGGGTTCGGAGCGATCAAGGTAGTCAAGAATTATTTTCCTGACCGAATCGTTATCGGTGGTTTGACCGTCGCTGGTGAAGGTCACTTCTTCCGGGATGAGCCAGCGAATGTCCGAAACCGGAGCCCCGGAGGAGGTCAGCTTCTGTTCTATTTGCCTCCGCCTTAAAATTAGGTCGGTACCGGGGCTAGGGGAGGGACCTAGGTCCACCGCCCCTATGAGATCGGCCAAGGCTTGGTCTTTGGCGGTCTCGGCTGCGACGTTGGCCACGTCACCCAAAAGAATCCTGGGGCCTTTGACGGTATTCTGGGGCGGAAATATGACCGTGACCCCAGCTAGGAGGGGCCCGGCCGTGGCCAAGCCGAGAAGAACAATGGTTAGGAAAAGCGACAGGAATTTTATGGTAATTTTTGTCATTTTAAACTATAATAATTGTTAAACAGAATTTAAAATAAATACAGATACTAAAAGATATATCTTTGTAACGAATGATCTGGTCAAAAAATGTATCCTCTAACGATAAAACGACCGGCGATGGGTTAGGAGGGCCCGAAGGTTAGGTAACTTAAAAATTTAAAACCTCAGACACCCTTCCAAAGCGACCCGTAACCGGCCATTAGCCGAAACTTCGGAAAACGGCCAAAATCGCCCCGTAGCGGGCTTGGCTGACCGATCTGGCATGGGGAAACCCCGGGTCAAGGGGTTTGAAGCGCTTCCAGACCCCTTTCCGGCCGTTTAAAAGGCCTGTTGCGAGGCACCTCGATTCTTTCCGATAAGCCGCGTTTTAAACCGGGCGAAAACGGGTACCAAAAAATCTAGGCCATTCAAAATCAAACCCCGTCCTTAAGCGACCGATTTTGGTCGCCTCGTGGCGGGGCTTGGCTTTTGGTTCTTTGGCGACGTTAAAGCGTAAACGAGCTTACTTTGGTCGGCTCCCTTTTATCTCTTGAGATTGTTGGCGATGGCCAGCATCTCGTCGGAAGTGGTAATGGCTTTGGAGTTCATTTCGTAAGCCCTTTGGGCCGTGATCATCTCAACCATTTCCATGACGACTTCAACGTTGGAGAGCTCTAAGAAACCGTGGGCGATGGTCCCGAAGCCTTCCTCCCCGGGGTTCCCATCAATGGCCGGTCCCGAAGCTGGCGTAGGCTGATAAATATTATAGCCTAAACTAAACAAACCTGGGGGATTAATAAAGCGCGAAAGCTGGATACGGCCTTCGGCCAGTATTTCTCCCCTTTGACTCATGGCGGCGATGAAACCGGCGGAATCAACGGTTATATGGACGGCTTCCTGGGGAATGGTAAACTCGGGATCCAAGGGATTTCCGTCTTGGCTAACGATAACCCCGTCGCTATTTAACTTAAAAGCTCCGTCCCTGGTGTAATAGAGCTCGCCGTTTCTAAGGACCCTGAAGTAGCCCTCGCCTTCAATGGCGATGTCTAGCGGGCTATCGGTTTTGACGTAATCGCCCTGGGTATGGATTTTGGCCGTGGTCACGACCTTGGTACCAAGACCCACCTGAACGCCGACGGGAATTTGTTGCCCGCCTATGGTCTCGGTTCCGGCGAATTTATGGGTCTGGTAGATAAGATCTTGGAACTCGGTTCTGTTTTTCTTAAAACCGGTAGTGTTAACGTTGGCTAGGTTATGGGCGATAACGTCCAGGTGGGTTTGCTGGGCGATCATTCCCGTAGCCGCGGTGTAAAGTGAGCGCATCATGGTGAAGGCCTCATAGTCTTTATGGAATTGTCAGTGGCGAAAACGGATAGCGATTAGGTGAGTTTGCCAAGCTCACCGGTGGCCTTCTGGTCCATTTCCTGCTTGGTATGGACAATTTTTTGCAAAGCTTCATATATACGGTAAATCTCAATTAACTGGACGGATTCGTTGACGGGGTTGACGTTACTCATTTCCAAAAAGCCTTGCTCAATGGTCGTCTGTTCGGCCGGTTCCGGGAGAAAATCCGGGGATTTGGGAACGTAGAAATCGTAACCCTCTTTGATCAACATGTTTGGGTCGGCAAATTCTACCAGTTCGATCTGGCCGATGACCAGGGAATCGAGGTCTGGGTTTACGGCCTGAACTCGCCCTTCCGGCTCGATAATGACCTTTAAGGTGCCTTCCGGAACTACCCCGGCACCAACCAAGGTATAGCCATCGGGAGTGACGATCTGGCCATCGCTATTGACGCTAAAGGTACCGTTACGGCTAAACCTTAAGCCATTTGGGGTTTCGATCTGAAAAAAACCCGGACCGTTTAAGGCCATGTCCAGATCGTTTTCGGTTAATTTAAACGGGCCTTGGCCAAAATAGGTTTTTGATTGCTTAACCAAATAGCCTTCAAAGATTGGCACGTCTTTTTTATAGCCGGCCGTATTGACGTTGGCCATATTGTTAGAAGTCAAGTTCATGCGCTCTTCCTGAGCCATCATGCCCAGGTAGGTGTTAGAAGAGTGATATGGATAAGGTCCTACAAACATTTTTCACCTCCGGCCTGATGATAAGCAATATAGGTGCCAAAAATTTCCGATGGAGCCAAAAAGAAGCTTTCTTGGATTATTTAAGTTTTTAAATAAGTTAGATTTTTTTGTTTTAAAGCCCCCGATTACGCAGCCTCGGTTTCTGGCCTTCTAACCTTTTCTATTGAGGAAAGGTTTAGTTTTGACCTTACCGTGAAAGTTTTGCCGCGTGTTTTGAGGGCTTAACTATGGCTCCGGTCAGGTAACAAATAAAGGTAGGCAAAAATTAAAGGAACCCATCGGCCAAGGGAGGGAAGCCTTTATAGCCATGGGCCATAAGGTAGGCAAAAATTAAAGGAACCCATCGGCCAAGGGTGGGAAGCGTAATAAGCCATGGGAAATTCGTATGGGCGTGATGAAGCGAAGTCATGATTTTGACTTTGTAAGATAACATTCTAAAATAATTAATAAAAATTTTTGGCCTAAAGATTGCTTAGTCCCTAGGCGGGCCGTTAAGCCTACGCTCTTGGGAGGATGAGAAATGCGTTATATCGACAACAACAATTATTTTCAGTCAACCGTCAGCCCCGGCCTCTGGCCGGCTTTGGAGTGGACTCCGGAGTTTTGGCGGACCTTGTTTAATAAACTACAAAACCCCGTCTTGGTCCTGGACGAAGGTGGCAAGATCATCGTTTGCAATTTGGAAGCCACTAGGCTTCTCGATCTTCATGGTTTGGTAGGCTCCGAAATCCCCGTTTACCTAAAGCCCATGGTGGATATGGGTTTGGACTCGGCCAAAACCGAGGCGGTCTCGATCAATACCCGCGAAGGCAAATACGCCTTTACGGTTGAAAGTGTTTCGTTTCAGGAGTATGGCAAACTCCTAGTCGCCTCGGGCCTTAGGGAACCGCAATATTGGCCTGGCAGGGAACGCGGCGACTTTGGTTTAGACCAAAGCGTGGCCATGGCCGGAGAAGTCAGCCAAAAGGTCAAGGGGCCTTTAGCCGGGATAGAACTCTACGCTTCCATTTTGGAGGAAGAAGTTAGCGATAGTGGCGATAATTCCCTTAAAAGCTTGGTTAATGAAATAAGGGATAGCTTAAAGGATGTTAATGAGTATCTAACTAGCATAGAATCCATGAGCAAGGACATCAATCTGGATCTTGAAAACATCAACCTTATTGAGGTCATAGACCAAGCCCTGGCCAATATGAGCGATATTTTCAAAGCCAAACACGTGCGGGTTTGGTTTGATCAAAAACCCATCCAGGTTTTGGGAGATCGCCGCCTTTTGGTCCAGTTATATATGAACATTTTTCTAAACTCCGTTGAGGCCATGGTTTCCGGCGGTCGGTTAATGATAAGGATGAGCCAGGATCCCGATCTCGAGTCTGAGGTGGTCATAACCGACACCGGTCCCGGTATCGATTATGGGGTAACCAGGGAAGTTTTTAATCCCTTCTATACCACCAAAGGTAAGCCTCTGGGATTGGGGCTACCGGTGAGTAGGCGTATCGTCGAAGCCCATGACGGGCTAATATCCGTGGGTTCGGATCTTATGGCCGGGGCCAGGATAAGCGTACGAATGCCCGGTCTTCCCGCTCGTTTGGATCTCAAAGCCGATAAGTCAAAGGCTAATGACCATAGCCTTAGTTTGAACTAAGAAAGTTTGGGAAAAGCGAAGCATTTCGCGATTGGCAGTGAGGTGACCTATGAGGGTCAGGTATATTTTGGTAGCCGATGGAGACAGACACTTTAGGATGGCTTTATTTACCACCCTAACCCGTCTGGGTCACGGGGTGGAACTGGCCGAAGATGGCCAAGAAGCCTTAACTAAGTTCCAGGATCAAAAATTTGATCTGCTTATGGTTGATACCAAGTTAGCCAAGCTTGACGGATTGTCACTGATTAAGGAAACCAAAAAGCTCAGACCCGATCTGCCGGTCATTTGCTTGTCATCGGGCGGCGGCGTTGAGGAAGCCATCATGGTCATGAGGGAAGGGGCCCAGGATTATCTCCAAAAGCCCTTTCCGGCCGAGGCGGTAGGGGAAGCGGTAACCCGGGCCTTTAGTTGTGACGACGAGGGGGATACCCTAACTAGTCCGAAAAACGACGACTCGAACGACAGACCCATCGTGGCCAAAAGCCCTTTGATGGAAAGGTTACTGGGCTTGGCTTTAAGCTTGGGAAGTTCAAACGCCACCGTTCTCCTTCAAGGGGAAAGCGGTACCGGGAAAGAATTATTGGCTAGGTTTATCCACCGTAATTCAAACCGGGCGGATGGACCTTTTGTCGCCGTCAATTGCGCCGGGCTTCCCGAGAGTCTTCTTGAAAGCGAGCTGTTTGGTCACGAAAAGGGAGCCTTTACCGGCGCCTTGGCCAAAAAGCCGGGCAAATTCGATTTGGCCCATGGCGGGACGATTCTTCTTGACGAGATAAGCGAGATGGACGTATCTTTGCAGGCCAAGTTACTTCGGGCCTTGCAGGAAGGGGAGATCGATCCGGTCGGCGGTAAGGGGCCCCACAAAATA
>JAITLH010000105.1 GCA_031277995.1 Deltaproteobacteria bacterium | reverse complement strand
ACTTTTTGCCCGGGGCCATTGCGGCCAGATGGGGCCATTTTTCCGACTCGCGTTTTAAGGGGCCATATGGTCTCGCCGGCGCGTTTTACGCCCTTGACCCCACTTCTCGGTACCTATCCCAGGTCCAAAACGCGGCCACGGGTCGAATTTGGGCGTTCGCGGGGCCTTGCCCGATCGAGGTGAGGTCGGGGATTTTGGGAAATGGGTTCGCTTGGCCCTCCCGGCTGGCCGACTGACCTTTTTTTGGTCACGGGGCGATCCGAAAGGGCCAAGCGATTGGCCAAAAAACCCCCCTGACACAGTTTCCGGCTATTTTAAGACAAATTGTCCCCTCCATTTTGGGGCGATTTAAGGCGAAAAACATGAGTATATACTCTCTAAAAAATGCCTTTCTTATTTCTTTTTTTAATTTTTTAAATTTTCCCTACCCGAAAGCAAGAAAACTTAGCCAAATAATGGTTAAAAACAGTCCCGGCCTCTAAAAACCCTTAATCCTCCCCGCTAATCTGTGCCCCAATCCGCTAATTTTTACTCGCCCTAAAAACCGGTACCACCTTGTTTGGATTATCCAAGCCATTCTGTGGTTTTAGGTCTTATTTGGTCTTGGCTAAGCGTTTTTAAAAGGGAGTATCGCGTGGGCTTGGCAAAGCCCGTTTGGCCAGGTGGCCTGGTCAGCCGGTTTGGAGAGATGGTTTGATTTGGCCAGGGGAAAGGGTTTTAGAAAAGGGGGTTATTTTCTAGGTAGGCTAAGCTATGGAGGAGGCCTTCGGCGCGGTGGTTTTCTAGGGTGCCGGTGGGGTGGGGGGAGAGTTTTTTTAGGATCTCCCAAATCATGGGCAAGTTAATTTTGCCTTGGCCCAGGCCCAGGTGTTGGTCCGAGTCGCCGTTATTGTCATGGAGGTGGAGATGGGTTAGCCGGGGGCCGCTTAGGTCTATCCATTCGGGGAAGTTATTCCAGTGTTTGCCCATGGCGTAGTGAAACCAATGACCGATGTCCAGGCAAAAGCCGCTTTGGGGGCCCAGGAGGTCAACCACGCGGCAAATGGGCAGGGGCGAGTGTTCAAAGGTGTTTTCGAGGTAGAGGCGGGCCTTGGAGGCCTTCAAGACGCGGTTCCACCAGGAGAGGGAACTATCCAGGAATTCTTCGGAGGGTTCATGGAAGTAATCGTCCAAAGGGCCATTTTTTTGGCCGATGAATTTTCTGGGCCCGGAGGCCGAATCGTTTAGGCTCTTAAATTCGGCGTGACCGATTAGGTGTTCGGGTTCGTAGATGGCGGTAATTTCCAAGCATTGTTCCAAGCGGTTTATTTCGTTTTGGTCCAAAACGTTTTTGGTCGGCCCCTGGCCGTTATAAGGCAAGTGGATGGCGCATCCCGGCAGTTCTCCGGCGATGGTTTTGGCCAGTTCTTTGTGCCGCGAAAGGCTAATCTTGTCCCAGCCAAGTTTAAAATACAGTTCGGCCTTAAGGGAGTTTTTCGCGGCCACTTGAAAATGTTCGTCCCGTAAGCGGACGGATCTAAAATACAACGTTGAGTAAAATCGCTGGGGGGTATTTTGGGAAGACATATCGTTTATTCGCTCTTGGCTTTTGGTTTACCGGGTTTTGTCTAAAGGCTATCTGGTTACCGGGAAAAAATTCGTTTGCTCGGGTTTGGTTTTTTTTTCGAGAATCCAAAATTCGATTGGGGCCTGTGGGGCTTTTGGTTTGCCTTGGTCCTGGCTTTTTTTTGTAAAACCAAGGGCGGTTAACGGTTGGAGAGGTGTTTGAGGGCTTCCCTAACCAATTGTCCCAGATCGGCGTCGGGTCCCAGGGCGGCCGTGGCGGCCCGGGTGCCTTTTTCGGCTTCCATGCGGTTGTAGCCTAGGTTTATTAAGGCTTGGACCATTTCTTCCTTTTTTGAGGTTACCGGCGAAAACCCTCCGAATTGGCCCGAGAGCCCGGCCAGTTTCTGGGCCTTTTCTTTAAGTTCCACGATTAGCCTTTCGGCCGTTTTTACGCCAATGCCTTTTATGCCGGAGAGTTTGGCCAGATCCTGGGTCATTAGGGCCTGGGCCAGTTCCTCGGGGTCGATGGCCGAAATGACCGTCAGGGCCAGTTTTGGACCCACCCGGCTTACCGAGGTCAGGATGTCAAAGGTCTCCCTTTCCAGGAGAGTGGAAAAACCAAAAAGATCCCAGTTGTCTTCCCTGATAATGAGCCTAGTCAGAAGGGTTACTTCTTGGGCGATCTCCGGCAAGGACGAAAAAGTGGAAAGGGGAGTCATTAGTGACAAACCCAAACCGCCCACTTCGATTACCACCCGTCCGGAGGTTTTTTCCAGGAGCCTTCCGCGGATCCTCTCGATCATGAAACACCTTAGCGTTTAAAAGTTAAAGAAAAAAATAAAAACCCCAAAGACTAGGTAAATTCTATCACCGTAAAAATTCTTTTTTAGTTTCAAAGGTGATTTGAGTAAATAATTTTTGAAGTTTAGCTATGAATTTGGATCTATTTTGTAGCCCAGGGCTTCCAGATCCTTGGGGGAAAGGCGTCGCCAACTGGAGCCGCGGTTATTGCTGGCCAGTTTGGCCCTTTCAAAGGGGAGGGAATCTTGGCCGGCGTGGCATAAGGCCACGGCCAAAGCGTCGGTGACGTCGGCGGCGTGGGAGTCGTCGAGACTAAGAATGCTTGAGACCATGAAGGCCACCTGACTCTTGTCGGCCCGCCCGTTTCCGGTAACGGCGTTTTTGACCAAGGTGGGGGTATATTCAAAGACCGGGACGTTGGAAAGGGAAGCGGCCAGTATTGAGGCCGCCCGGGCGTGGGCCAGTTTTATGGCCCCCCGGGGATTTTTGTAAGTAAAGATATCTTCCAGGGCCATGGCCTGGGGCTTAAAGGTCACGATCACGTCCAAAATCGAGCGGTGGATATAGGCCAGCCTTTGGGGCATTTCCCAGCTGGTTTTAGGCGACACGGCCCCGCAAGTTACCACCTTGACGCTTCTCCCCACGGTTTCGATAAGCCCATAGCCCGTGTGAACGCTACCGGGGTCGATTCCCAAAACGAGGGTTTTTTCCGCTGGATTTGATTGGCTATGGTTCATGGCGTTGGCTTAAAACCCCCCCCCTGGCTTGCCTGGCTTTGCTTTGCTTGGGCTGGCCTTGGCTTGGCCTGGCCTTGGCCTGGGCTTAGCTTGGCCTGATTTAATCTTGGCTTGGTTTTGCCCTTTCCTGGCTTAGTTTGGCCTTGCCTGGGTTAATCTTGGCTTGGCTTGGTTTTGATTTTGTTTTGGCCTGGCCAGACGCGTTTAAGGGTATTTACTCATAAAAAAACCCATGGCTTAGCCGGGCGTTTGGCCGCCAAGCCATGTTGGGCCTAGGGAAATAAAAAAAATCCAAGCCGCGAGTAATAAGCCGGGTTCTATTCGATGAGGGCGGCCGACTCGTCGGTAAAGTCGATGTTTGACCAAACCCTCTGGACGTCGTCTAAATCGTCCAAGGCGTTTAGAAGTTTCATGGCCGAGTTCAGGTCTTTTCCTTCAAGCTCGAGGTTAACCGAGGGGACGAAGGTGATTTCGGCCGTGGTATAGGACAGGCCTTCCTTCTCAAAGGCCGCCTTGACCGCCTCAAGATCCGAGGTGTCGGTCTGGACCTCGATGGTGTCCCCGCTGGTGGTGA
>JAITLH010000038.1 GCA_031277995.1 Deltaproteobacteria bacterium | reverse complement strand
CTTTTTTAAATTCCCTCCCGTTAACGCCCTCGACTAAACCGTTGACTTTAAATGCCCATCCTTGAATGCCTATGATTAAATGGGCTTTTTTGAATTCCCTCCCGCGGATGCCCTCTAATAAACTGGCTACTTTGAATTTCCTCCCGTTAATGCCTTTGGTTAATTTGTCTAATTTTAATTCTCCCTTCCCCACTTGAAGGGCTTGCCGGGGGGCTATGGAGGTCGATTGGTAATCATTCTAGCGTAAATGATTATGCCCTTCAAGCATATTTTGTCATACGATATAAGTAATTGCTATTTTTTTAGGGCGGGCCTATACTTTTTTTTAATTTGGTTTAGGTAGTAGCCAATGGGAACAAATGAGTTTTTAAATCGGCTAAAAAGTGGGGAACCCATTCGGGCGGGCTCACAGACGCATAAATTTATGCATAAAGCCGCCCAGGATGCCTTACGCGTAACGGCAAAATTGAATGGCCAATATCATACGCCTGGGGAAATTCGCGCCTTGATGTCCGAACTGACGGGTAAACCCGTTGACGAAGGCTTTGGGCTGTTTCCGCCCTTTTACACCGATTGCGGAAAAAACATCAATCTCGGCAAAAACGTATTCATAAATTCCGGTTGCAGGTTTCAGGACCAAGGCGGGATAACCATCGGCGACGGCGCCCTAATCGGTCATTTGGTGGTTTTGGCCACGCTTAACCATGGCATAGCGCCCGGCCAACGCCGCGACATGATGGGCGGCCCAATCGTAATCGGAAAAAACGTTTGGATTGGGGCGAACGTGACCGTTTTGCCCGGTGTCGCGATTGGGGAAAACTCGATCATCGCGGCCGGGGCGGTCGTAACCAAGGACGTCCCGGCCAATGTCATCGCCGGGGGCGTCCCGGCAAAAATCTTAAAACCGATAACGTAAGGAGTGACTAATGGCGATTCAAAACAAAACGGTCATTATCACCGGGGCCTCCTCCGGGATTGGCGAGGCCACGGCCAAGCTTTTGGTAAAACACGGCGCCAAGGTGGTTTTGGGCGCCCGCAGGGAGGATAGGCTAAAAACCCTATCAAGCGAACTTCAAGCCTCGGGCGGCAAGGCCGTTTATCGGGTAACCGACGTAACCAAGCCCGCCGATAGCCATGAGCTTGTTAAGCTTGGCCTTAGCGAATTTGGAAAGGTGGACGCGATATTTTTAAACGCCGGGGTCATGCCCAACGCCCCATTGTCCAAACTTCAGACCAACGAGTGGGAGCGGATGGTGGACGTCAACCTTAAAGGCGTGATAAACGGGATCGCCGCCGTTTTGCCCACCTTTATTGGCCAAAAATCCGGCCATGTCCTCGCCACGTCCTCGGTCGCCGGTCTCAAGTTCTATTCCAGGGGAGCCGTATACTGCGCCACGAAATGGGCCGTTCGCGCCTTGATGGAAGTCCTTAGGATTGAATCGGCGGAGGAGGGGACGAACATCCGGACGACCACGATATATCCGGCCGCGATCAATACCGAGCTTTTGAAGCCGATTTCCGACCCGGAGACTTCGAAAGACTTAGAGGCCCTCTATAAAAAATACGGAATCGGCCCCGAGAGCGTGGCCAACATAGTGGCCTTTGCCATCGACCAGCCGGAGAACGCGGCCGTAAGCGAGTTTACGGTCGGGCCAACGGCTCAGCCGTGGTAGACAAGGCTAAAAAGAGCGGCTTGATTGGCGGAATTTTGCCGTAACCCTAACGGATAAACGCGAAGCTGTGGGAGGAAAAAAATGAGCGAAAAAGTAAAGGCCGGCCGGGAGGCGCTTGGGGATTTCGCGCCCGCGTTCGCTCGAATAAACGACGACGTTCTTTTTGGCGAGGTGTGGTCCCGGGAAAAACAGCTTTCTCCCAAAAACCGCAGCATGATTACCGTCGCGGCCTTGATGACTGGCGGCGTTTTTGATTCTTCTTTCGAGTTTCACCTTAAAAAAGCCAAGGAAAACGGTATCGCGAAAGAAGAAATCGCCGAGATTCTCACCCATCTCTCGTTTTACGCCGGTTGGCCCAAGGCCTGGGCGGCATTTCGCCTGGCCAAGGAAATCTGGACCGACCAAGACGAAACTGAGGCCAATGAAAAAGCCGGCGCCAATAAAGGCGCGTTTGGCGACGAAATCGGAAAGGGGGCGATTTTCCCCCTAGGTGAGCCCAACGACGCGTATGCCAAGTATTTCACGGGTCAAAGCTATCTGAAGATGCTTAGTACCGAGGGCGTTTTGGTGGCCCATGTCAGCTTTGCCCCCTCTTGTCGCAACTGGTGGCACGTCCACCACAAAGGCGGGCAGATATTGCTCGCGACTGGCGGCCGCGGCTACTATCAAGAGTTTGGCGAAAAAGCCCAAGAACTGCGGCCCGGCGACGCGGTCAACGTTAAAGCGGAAGTGAAACACTGGCATGGCGCGGCGGCCCATTGCTGGTTCTCCCACCTGGCCATTGAGGTTCCGGCCATCGGCGCCTCCAACGAGTGGGTGGAACCGGTGACGGATGGGGAATATAAAAAATTAAGCTAAGGCCAAGCTAAAAGGGTCGTCGGAAAAGGCCAATCGTAAAAGTGAGGCGAAAAAGCCAGTCGAAAAAAACTGGCAAACGCCTTCGTTTTTGCCGGTTCGCCAGCGGGTTTTTAAAACCAAGGAGCGCTAGTTTTTAGGCCAATCATATGGGACTAAAGGATTTAAGCGGATCGTAATTCGTTAAGTCCGTAAAAACGGTTTAAGGCCTTAAGGACTTTTGGCGACCGATGATGGGCACAAATCGCGACAACGCGAGGAAGCCAGAACTTTTTGATTGATCTTTCCCGCCTGCCATTACTCTTTTATTGTTTTCGCGGATAAACGAGAGGTGAAGTTTCGCGTAACGCTCTTTGCCATCTAGTCGCGGATTGGTGAAATAGTGATGGCAGGCGGTAAAGATTATGTATTTAATTTTTTAAGTATAAAAAGTTTAGGTAAGGGAGGTAAATTTCCCGTGATGATCTTTAAAGCTTTGTTATTTTTTATTGTCTATATGCTTTATTTGAACGTCGGGACGGCCAACGCCCAGGCTACGGAAGATTTTATCCTGGTCAAAGGAGGAACTTTCATGATGGGTAGCCCGGCTGACGAACCGGAGCGGGGCCAAGACGAGACGCGGCACCGGGTGACGGTAAGCGATTTTTATCTGGCCCGTTTTGAGGTAACCCAGCGGGAATACGTTTCGGTTATGGGAAACAATCCCAGCGATTTTAAGGGAGATGACCTTCCGGTGGAAACCGTGACCTGGTTTGACGCGGTAAGGTATTGCAATGCCCGAAGCGAAAACGAAGGATTGAAACCCGTTTATGCCATCGATGGCGAAACGGTTACCTGGAATCGCGAGGCCGATGGTTATCGATTGCCCACCGAGGCGGAATGGGAATACGCCAGCCGGGCGGGAACGACCACGCCCTTTAATACCGGAAATACCGTCACGGATCGGCAAGCCAATATCTACAATCATTACGGTTACAACAATAACTCCAGCGGGCGCGTTATCGGAGGCGCCATAGGAAGAACCTCCCCGGTGAACGCTTTTAGTCCCAACCCCTGGGGATTTTTCGATACCCACGGTAACGTGGGCGAATGGTGCTGGGACTGGTATGGCGAATATGGGACCGCGAATGAGACCGATCCCGCTGGGCCGGCCACGGGTACTTACCGGGTAACCAGGGGCGGAGGCTGGAACGATTTTCCAAAGCATGTCCGTTCGGCCTATCGTTCCGTAACGCCGCCAAGCAATGGCGCTTTTAACGTCGGCTTTCGGTTGGCCCGAAACGCGAAATAAACTTTCATTTTTTGGAGGAAACAAAATGAAATTGGTTTTGACCTTGGCGGTACTGTTTTATTTCATGGCAACTGGGCTAGCCAAGGCGGCTCCCGGGAAAGCTTTGGTGGCCTATTTTTCGTGGGGCGGAAATACCCGCGGCATTGCCGAGCTTATCCATGAACAAACCGGCGGGGATATTTTCGAGATCGTCCCCGCGAAACCCTATTCCGGTAACTACAATACGGTCCTGGACGAAGCCTTGCGCGATCAGCGCGCCCAAGCCCGGCCGGCGCTAAAAGATCAAGTCCAAAACATGGCTCAATACGACGTGATTTACATTGGCTACCCTAACTGGTGGGCCTCAATCCCAATGCCCATCGCCACTTTCTTGGAGAGTTACGATTTTTCCGGGAAAACCATCGTTCCGTTTTGCAGTCATGGGGGCGGGCGTCTGGGACAAAGCGTCGCCGCGATCGCGAAACTTAGTCCCAATGTCAAGATTCTCGAAGGCCTTTCCGTTCACTACACTGGTGGAAGTTCGCTAAAAAGCGACATAACCGCTTGGCTTAAAAAAATCGGTCAAGCCCGGTAAATCTTGAACCGGGCCTTTGGCCTGGCCCCCCCCGAGGCCGCCCTTCGATTTGGGGGGTAAATGGGCTTCGAAAAATTCCAGTGCCCTCAAAAAATGAAATCAGCCCCAAAGCTTGGCCAACATGGCCGCCAACATGGCCGCCAACATGGTCGCCTTATGGTCGCCCGGCCCATCGTTGGGCCGGGAAAGGTGACCAAGGGAGTTTGGCCGCGTTGGCGGCAAGGGCGGGTCAGATAGGGAGACAGACATGAAAAACAACCAATTATTTTTATGGATAACGGCCTTGGCGTTTTTGGTCTTGGTTCTTGGCGTTTTGGCCGCCCGTCCAATCGGCGCGGTTACCAATGGTTTTGACGCCAACTCCAATACCCCAGATGACGCCGTAACCAAGGCCAAAACAAAAGCCAATACCCCGGAGGCGATCTTTGCCCAAAACGACACGCCAAGCCGGGCGCCAGCGGTGGCTTCATCCCCAGGGGAGACTTCCGAAAGGCGAAAATTAAAAATCACCGTGGGTGACAAAACCTTGACGGCCGTCTGGGCCGAAACCACCGCCGCCAAAGAATTGTCCGATTTGTTGGCCGAGAGTCCCCTGACCATAAAAACCCATGACTATGGCGGCTTTGAAAAGGTCGGACCTTTGGGCCGAAGCCTGACAACGAATGACTCCCAAATCAGGGCGGCCCCCGGGGACATAATGTTATATCAAGGCAATCGAATCGTGTTTTATTATGGAACCAACTTATTTAGTTTCACTCGTTTAGCTAAAATGGAAGGCGTCTCCGGCGATGAGTTAAAAAACATTTTTGGTAGCGGTGACGTGACCATCGTTCTTTCGCTTGAAAAATGAAATTTTGATAAACATAATAAAGCCAATAGTAAAAACTTAAAAACTTAATAAATAAAGCCAATATTTCGTAAATATCCAGAGAAAACAAAAAAGCCCGTTAAAGGTCAATTTGACCTCTAACGGGCTTTTTTGTTGGGAGAGGTAAGTTTTTTTGGAAAATTTAGCTAGCGACCGCCGGCTCACCTGGACCATTTTTGGCCGCGAAAGAAAACGCCGCCTGGCTCAAAGTGAAACCATTTGGTTGACCTGGTCTTTTTTTTCTTGAGTCTAATTTACATAATGTTCCAGTAAAATTGAGGAACAATATCCAGGACAAGCTAAATTCACTTCATAAATATAACCGAGTGTTGTTGGCTTTCGGCTATTGCGGCAACTCGGTGGCCGGTTTGGTCACGGGCTCATTTGAATTGATATTGCCCAAGGTCGATGACTGCGTTTCTTTATTGCTGGGGTCGTTTCAAAAAAGAAAGAAAATCCCCAACGACAAGCATAGCGTTTATCTAACCGAAGGCTGGCTTAACCATGAATCAAACATGGAAAACGAATATGAATATTTGCTGAAAAAATACGGGGAAGCCAGGGCCAGGCGAATAATCGACGCCATGTACGCTCACCACGACCAATTGTCCGTGATTGATACCGGAGCCTATAACCTCGATTCCATACTCTGGCGAACGGAGAAGTTGGCCGAAAAATTCAGGCTAAAACACTTGGTCGTTCCCGGAACAACTGAATATATCGATAAACTTCTTCTGGGCCCCTGGCCCGCCAATATGTTTATAACGCTCGCCCCCCACAGCGAGCTTTCCTCGGACAAATTGATTCTGCCTTGACCATTGACGATACGGGCCCTTGGCCCAATGGAAACTCGGAAAATTTTGGCCGGGGCGGTTTTTAGGAGACTACCAGGCCGCCCCTAAAGGCTGTAAGGTATTTGACGCACATCTTGTCTTTGCCGGCCAAGGCCTCGGCGGCGGCTATGGTGCCCATCATGGGTTTGT
>JAITLH010000037.1 GCA_031277995.1 Deltaproteobacteria bacterium | reverse complement strand
GTCATGTTGGAACCCGTTCAAGGCGAGGGGGGCGTTTTGGTCCCACCCCAGGATTACTTTAAAAAGGTCTCGGAACTTTGCCGCGAAAAAGACGTCCTACTTATTTTTGACGAGATCCAGACCGGTTTGGGAAGAACCGGCCGCGATTTCGCCTTTCGCCATTTTGGCGTGAAACCCGATCTAATCACCCTCGGTAAAGCCCTGGGCTGCGGTTACCCCGTCGGGGCTTTGCTCTCGGCCGATGAGCCCAGTAAGGCCTTGGTTCCCGGGAGCCATTCCACCACCGTCGGCGGGGCCCCGTTGGCCATGGCCTTGTCTTTGGAGCTGACCTCGAGAATCTTGGTCCCGGCTTTTTTGGAATCGGTTCAGGCCAAGGGCGAACGTTTCTTAAGTAACCTAAATAAATTGGTGGCCAAATACCCCCGGCTGGCCATTGAGGCCAGGGGACTTGGTTTAATGCTGGGCTTGCTTCTTTCCGAGAACGCCGGACCGATCTCAGAAGATCTTAGAAAAAAAGGTTTTTTGGTTAACGCGACCGCCGGCTCGGTCTTGAGATTCGTGCCGCCCCTAAACGTCAGCCATACGGAAATCGACCTGATGTTGGCGGCGCTGGATAAGTCTCTCATCGAAGTCTACCCGGGTAAGTGCTAGGGATTTTTATGACGAAACACTACATAACTTTTAGGGATCTTTCGTTAGACGAATATAACCACATCTTTTCCAGAACGAAAAAACTCAAGGCCGAACGCCATCGCGGCCAGTACTTACGCCCGCACCTGGGCGGGCGCTCGGTGGGCTTAATTTTTTCCAAACCCTCGACCAGGACCAGGGTCAGCTTTAACTGCGCCGTCTCGGAACTGGGCGGGATGCCCATCGCCATGAACGTCTCCGAGACCCAGTTTGTCCGGGGCGAACCCATCAGCCACTCGGCCCGGGTCTTTTCCCGCTATTTGGCGGGCTTGGTTATTAGGACCTACCATGAGAGCGAACTAAGGGGCTTGGCCCAATACGCGACCATTCCCATCGTAAACGCCCTCACTAACGAGCAGCACCCCTGCCAGGTCATGGCCGACGTTTTTACGTTTTTGGAGATCTTGGACGGCAAACCCCTGGAAAACCAGCAGGTGGCTTGGGTGGGCGATGGCCACAACATGGCCAACACCTGGCTTGAGGCGGCGGCGGTTTTTGGCTTTGGCCTTAAGTTGGCCTGTCCCGAGGGTTACGATCCCGACCCGGTCATCTTAAAAAACGCCATAAACGATAACCCCAAGGTTAAGCTCATACGCTCGCCGGCCGAGGCCGTGGCCGGGGCCAACGCGGTCAATACCGACTGCTTTGTCTCCATGGATCAGGAGGCCGAGGCCAAAAAGCGCCTGGCGGATTTTAAGGACTACCAAGTCACTTCCGAAATAATGGCCAAAACCGCCCCCGGGGCCATTTTTATGCATTGTCTCCCCGCCCATCCGGGCGAAGAGGCCACCGATGAGGTCATGGAGAGCCCGGCCTCGGTCATTTTCGACCAAGCCGAAAACCGCCTCCACGCCCAAAAGGCCCTCTTGGAGTATTTGATTCCCCCGCTTTGATCCCGAAAAGAAGGCCGCCGGCCTCGGCCGCGACCTTCTTTTCGCCCGCGAGAAAAGGGGGGCTTATCCTTTTTGGCCTATTTGGCCGGGCGAACGCGCTCGCCCGGCCAAAGGCTTTGATTCGCCCGGGGCCGGAGGCAAGCCTTGGCCCGGGGCTGGAGGGCCAGCCTTTGATCCGCAAATCGGATTTTTTGGTCGTCGGCACGGGCGTGGCCGGTTTATGTTTCGCCTTAAAAGCCCGTTCACGGGGATCGGTGGTTATTTTGGCCAAAAAAAAGGCCAACGACACCAATACCAACCTGGCCCAGGGCGGCATAGCCGCGGTCATGGGTAACGACGATCTTTTGGAATACCATGTGGAGGACACCTTGGACTCCGGTTGCGGCCTGTCCCATCCGGACGCCGTCAAGGCCGTGGTCGAAGCCGGTCCCCGCATGATTAAGGAACTACTGGACCTGGGGGTGCCCTTTACTTCCCAGGTCGATCATCCCGACGTGCCCGAACTGGGCCGGGAAGGCGGCCACAGCCGCCGGAGGATCATCCACGCCAAAGACATGACCGGCCAAGCCGTCCAAAAGGTTTTGGGCGAATTGGCCTTGGCCGACCGGGGCGTCGAGATCATGGAAAACCACCAAGCCCTGGATCTGATCTTACGCTACGAACCCGACGGGAACCTTAGGGCCGTGGGCCTGTGGGTCCTAAATACCGAAACGGGCGTAATCTCGGCTTTTTTGGCCAAGGTCATCGTCCTCGCGACCGGGGGCTCGGGCAAAGTCTATCTCTACACGACCAATCCCGACGGGGCCACCGGGGACGGGTTGGCCATCGGCTGGCGGGCCGGGGCCAAAGTCTCCAACATGGAATTCGTCCAGTTTCATCCCACCTGTCTCTACCATCCCAACGCCAGAAATTTTCTTATCTCCGAAGCCGTCCGGGGCGAAGGCGGCCGCCTCATTGACCATGAGGGCCGGGCCATCATGGAAGGCCATCCCCAAGGGGACCTGGCCCTACGGGACGTGGTGGCCCTGGCCATCGACGCCTCCATGAAAAAAACCGGGGCCGAAAACGTCTTTTTGGACATAAGCAGTAAACCGGCCGAGTTCATTAAAGATCGCTTCCCCAAGATCTACGCCACCTGCCTGTCCCTTGGTATCGACATCACCAAGGAACCCATACCCGTGGTCCCGGCCGCCCATTACCAATGCGGCGGCTTGGAGGTCGATTTGGAGGGACGAACCAATATCCTGGGCGTCTACGCCATCGGCGAAGTCGCGGCCACGGGCCTCCATGGGGCCAACCGCTTGGCCTCAAACAGTTTGCTGGAAGCCTTGGTCATGGCCGATAGGGCGGCCCAGGCGGCCGCCTTTGAGGTAAGCGCCCGAGGGGATCCCGACGAATCGGATCTTAGCCCCTGGCCCGATGGCCGGGTCGGCCACGTTCCGGCCGAGGCCGTGGTTATCTCCCATAGCTGGGACGAGATCCGGCGCTTTATGTGGAATTACGTGGGCCTGGTCAGATCCGATCAAAGGCTCTCCATGGCCGCCAAGCGTTTGGAACTGGTCAAAAGCGAAATCGCCGACTTTTTTAGAAATTTTGAGGTCGACGCCGACCTAATCGAGGTCAGAAACATCGCCGTCGTGGCCGATCTCATCATCCAAAGCGCCACCCTCCGCAAGGAATCCCGGGGCCTCCACTATAGCCTCTCCTGGCCCCACCGGGACGACAAAAACTTTCTAAAAGACACCATCTTGGAAAACCCTAGCCCCAGGGTCCGTCTTAGCCGGGTCAGTAGTCTCTAAAAATGGCCAACCCTCCCGACGAAGGCCGCCCGGATCGGCCGCCGGTACCAACCGACCCCCAAGGGGCCTTGTCGGACAAGTCCATAAAAGACCCCCGGGCCCTGGGCGCCCTTGACGGGGCCGACCGGCCCCAAGGTCGCGGCGACCTTGACGACCGGGGCGATCGCGGAGATCGGGGCGATCGGGATGACCCTGAGGCTAGCGAAAAAGGCGCCCCCGAGGCCCCCAAGGGCCTAAAAGGGCGCCTTAGCGCCCTGGGGCAAACGGCATTTTTGGCCAAACTGGGCCCGGCCAATTGGAGCCCCACCAGAAAAGCCGGTTTGGCCTTGGCCCTCTCGTTTTTAATCGTGGCCGGGGCGGTCTCGGCCTCGTTTTTTTTCCTGGGCCCGGCCGGCCCAGACGAGCCCGAGATCGACGAGGCCTATGAGGAAGCCCTGAATAACGCCTGGAATTGGGTGGACGGTTCCGAGGCCGCCCCCATCTTTACCAAACCGCCCTGGCTTGAGGAATTTAAAAAACAAGACGATCCCCGGGAACAACTGGCCGCGGGCGTTGAGGCTTTTTTGGATTTTCGTTTCGAGGACGCCCTTAAGGATTTCGAAACCCTATTGGACCAAACTAAGCCCGACCCCCGGGTCCTCTCGCTTTTGGCGGCCACGAACCTAAGGCTCCTTAATTACGGCCAAGCCAAGGCCCAATACGCCCAAGCCCTGGCCCTTTCCGGCTTACCCCAGGAGCAAGGCGGCCTAAAGGAAGCCTCCGATCGCCTGGGACTGGCCCTGGCCCTATTCCACCAACAGGATTACGACAACGGCTTAAACGAGGCCGGCATCTCCTGGCGGATCCGCCACAAGGAACTGGGCCCGGCCGATTCCAAGACCCTGGCCGCCGTAAACGCCATGGCCACTTCCCTGATGGCCCTTTCCCGCTCGGCCGTGGCCGGGGACCTCCTTTTGGACGCCGTGAGCCAAGCCATCGAAGCCGGGGCCGACCAAACCCAACCCGTCATCCGCGATAGCCTAAGTATCCTCTTTCTGGCCTTCGAAGCCCAAGGCCGCGTCGATGAACTCCGGGCCTATTTTACCGAACCCGTCCCCGAAACCCCCGAGGGCGCCCCCGAAGGCGAGGCCCCAGGCGCGGCCCAAGAATCCGCGCCCGAGCCCGAGGCGCCTCCCGACTCCCGGGAGGCGACCGACCATGCCGCGAGCGCCCCGGAGGATAGCCCTCCGGCCGAGGCGGCGCCGCCTATTCAGGCGACCCAGGTCGCCTTTAATCGCGACGAGGCCAGGGGCATCATCGAGTATTTTAAGGCCCACCACGCCCATTCCCGGGTCCTCCCGGCCCTGTCCATGGCCCTGGCCCGGGATCTGACGCCTCAGGGGGCGGCGCCTTGCCACTCACCTTACCCGCCGGAACATTTTAACGAACTGTTTTCTTTGTGTTTGGACGTGGCCAGGGGTTACGCCTCGATTAACGAGCTGACCGAATCCACGGCCATTTTGGACGAACTGACCAGAAACGGCTTGGCCAGTTTGGCCGAAAAAAACGATCTGGGGAAACCGACCTTAATTGAAGCCTTGACTTTACTTGCCAGCGAAAGGGCCGAACTTAAGGAATTCCCGGCGGCCGAGACGGCCCTAAGGCAGGCCCGGGATATCGCGGCCACCTTACCTAAGGGCGAAACCCAGACCCTGACCAATTTAATCATCCTCTCCCTTAGGTTGTCCGATCTGGTTTTGGCCGAAAATCGCCCGGGCATCGAAGCCGAGATGGAACTGGTAGCCGGGCTCACGACGGCCAAAAAACTGTTTACCAATAAAGCCATCGAAACCCACCCCTTAAGTTCCGTTCTCTACCTAAGGCTCGCTTGGCTGGTGGGTTCCCTGGGCCGCTCCAAAGACGCCAATAATTACCGGCAACTAGCCGAGCGGTCCTTGAAAGCCGCGGAAAAGGCTTACCCCAGATATAAAAACGCCATCGACCGGGTCTGGGAAGTGGCCAACCAAAAGGGCCAAGGCGACACCGACCGCTTAAGCCACCTCTGGCGGCCCGTCCTTCCGGCCAACCGCCCGGCCCAGCCCCCGGCCAGCCCCGAGGTCATGCGGGTGGAATTGGCCGCCCTAAAGCTCCTTAATCGCCTGCCGGAGTTTTCCGGCCTAATCGACGCGGCCATCACCTGGTCGGCCCAGACCCACGGGGTCAATAGCCCGGCCCACCGCCGTTACCAGAGCCTAAACCTAAAATTTCTCGAAGAGAGCGGAAACCTCCCGGCCTTACTGACGGCCCTGGATTCCATCTCCGCGGATCCCCAAATCGCCCAAGAACCCGATCGCACCCTCATCATGACCGGGGCCCTACGTTACAAAGCCCGGGTCCTGGAAAAAGCCGGGCAAACCGAAAACGCCTTGGAGGCCCTCACCCAAGCCCGGGTCAAGATCCTCGATAACCACGTCCTAACCGATCGCCTGCCCGAGATCGAGGCCGAAATAAGCCGCCTGAGCGTCCTGGCCAGTAATCCCCGCTAACGCCCCCCAGGGCCCGGGCGCCCGCCCCCTTGCCCCTTTCCCCGCTTGCCCAAAAACGCCAAAAAGCCCGGCCGCCCATTTTGGGGCCGGGCTTTTAGTTGGGGCGTTTTTTGTTTTGGCTACCTTTTGGGCGGCTGGGGCGGCTAGGTCGTCTGACTTTTGGGGGCTTCCTCGCCGCGCCCGGCCTTAATGACTTCCTT
>JAITLH010000442.1 GCA_031277995.1 Deltaproteobacteria bacterium | reverse complement strand
GCCCCGGGTTGCCACGGTGACCTTGGGCCCAGACAAGGCCCACTGTCACCGTGGGCCCGGACAAGGCCCAAATAGCGACCGGCCAAGGGCCTAAGGGTTATTTCGCCTTTATTCTCGCGGCTTGGCCAAGGGCCCAAGGGTTATTTCGCCCTTTTTTCTCCCGCCCGGACCTCTTCCCGACCCAATTTCGCGAAAAATATCCATAATTTCGCTAACGTACGGATTTGGTCCAATCTGGAAATGGCCTAAAATATCGTCGGGGGCCCATGGTTTACGCCTTTGCCCCGAGCCTTAACGGCCTAAACGTGGCCCCAAAATACCCATGTTTTAATTTCTTTATCCCGTTAATAAAAATGCGATTTTGTCGCCGTTTTCATATCGATTTAAGCGTGAATCGTAACTTATGAAAGTTTTGGTGTTGTCATGACAGTTAATTTTAGGGGCGTGATACCAGCTTTGGTCACCCCTTTTACCGATAATGGCGTCGATTACCCGGCCCTTAGGGCCCACGTTGACTGGCTGATTAAAGCCGGCGTCAACGCGGTGGTCCCTTGCGGCACCACGGGGGAATCGCCGACCCTAACCAACGAAGAACATAACCGGGTCGTGACCGAGACCGTCGAGGCGGCCGCCGGGCGGATCCCGGTCTTGGCCGGGACGGGTTCAAACTCGACCGCCGAGGCCATCGACATGAGTAAGCATGCCCAAAAAGCCGGGGCCTCGGGCTTGCTTCTGGTTTCTCCCTATTACAACAAGCCCACCCAGGAGGGACTCTATCGGCATTTCGTAACCGTGGCCGAGGCGGCGGGCCTGCCGGTGATTTTATACAACATCCCCTCGCGCTGCGGGGTCAACATCCTCCCCGAAACCGTGGCCAAACTGGCCGAGCACGAGCTCATCGTCGGCGTAAAGGAAGCCACCGGCGACCTTAACCAGATGATCAGGACCATCGAGCTATGCGGCCCGGGCTTTTTGGTAACTTGCGGCGACGACGGTTTGTCTTTGCCCCTTTGGTCGGTGGGCGGGGGCGGGGTCATTTCCGTCGCGGCCAACGCCATCCCCGGTCCCATAATCGCCCTCTGGCGCGAGTGGGAGGCCGGGAAAGTCGCCGAGGCCAGGAAAGCCTTTTTCGATCTCCTGCCATTTTTTAAGGCCATTTTTCTGGAAACCAACCCCATTCCCATTAAATTCCTAATGGGGCTATCCGGGGTCATGTCCGGACGGACGCGCTTGCCTATGTGCCCCCCCTCGGCCCCGGTTCAGCAAACGCTCAAAGACTTTTACCAAAAGTGGTCGGCCCACTTTCCCGCCCCAGGGAAGTAAAAAAAACCAACCTCCGCCCCAGGCGCCGACTGGCCGCCTAGGGCCGGAGGCCAAAAAACCAACTATCCTGACGCAAGTCAAACACATATAGGCGTAAACATGAACCCACCGATACCGGTTATCGTTTGCGGGGCCCTGGGCCGAATGGGCCGAAGGGTTTTGGAAGCGGTCCTTTCTAACGATCGCTTGAAACTGGTCGGGGCGGTCGAAAGACCCGATTGCCCCGACCTTGATCGTGACCTTGGTCCCTTAATCGGGCGCCCCGAACTTGGCGCGAAACTAGCCGATAGCCTAGCCAAGGCCGCGAGCCTGGCTAACCCTAGGGCGCGCCTTTACATAGACTTCACCACGCCCGAGGCGGTCATGGACAATTTGGCCCAAGCCCAAAACGACAACCTGGCCGCCGTCATCGGAACGACGGGTTTGGATCAAGCCCAGAAAAAAACCCTCGGCCAAGCCGCCGAAAAAATCCCCGTCGTTTGGTCGCCCAACATGAGCCTTGGCGTCAATCTCATGTTTAAGGTGGCCCAATTCATGGCCAAGGCCCTGGGTCCGGATTTTGACATCGAGATCGTCGAAACCCACCACCGGCTAAAAAAAGACGCCCCCAGCGGCACGGCCCTAAAACTCCATGAGGTGGTGGCCCAAGCCAGATCCCTCGATCCGGCCGCCTCCATGGTAACCGGCCGAAAGGGCCTGGTCGGGGCCAGGACCGACGGCGAAATTGGCGTCCTGGCCGTGCGGGCCGGCGACGTCGTGGGCGACCACACCGTTCTTTTCGCCGGGGCCGGTGAGCGCTTGGAACTTACCCATCGGGCCCACTCCCGGGACACCTTCGCCGCCGGGGCCATCCGGGCCGCCCTCTGGTTGGACGGCCAAAAACCCGGCCTATATTCTCTTTCCGACGTCCTGGGCCTCTGACAAAAAACCGCGCCCGTTCCAACCGGTCCAAAGGCCATGGCTTAACGAAAAACCAAACCAAAAACTAAGCCATGGTCCTTTACTTGGATAAGTTTTTATACTTTTAATCATAAGAGGTTTAGATGCGCTCGCTAAAACTTTTAACCGTGTCGCTTTTGGCTTTGCTTTTACTTAACTCTTGCGTTATTTGGAAGTTTGACACCCTTTTAACGGAGAGAAACCGCCAAGACGTGCCCGACATTTCCGGCCGCTACGTCGATTCCCAAGGCCAGGCGGTCACCATCACCAAAACCGAGTTTTCAAACACCTTCCAGGTCACCCCCCCATCCGGCCAGGCCGAGGTTAGGATCACCATGGAAAACATCGCCCCCAACCGTTACTTGGTTCAGGGCAAAATGTCCGACGTGACCCCCGGCATGCCGCCTTTCATCATAAGCGTGGCCGAAATAGTCGGCAACAAGATTACCGTCTACTTTTTCCTAAACCTAGACGAAAAGATCCGGGAAATGGCCAAACGCCACAACGTGACTTACGAACTCATAGGGTTTAAGGAAGATCCCAAAAAGGAAGAAATCTCGGGCGCCCTGGAAGTCCTAACCGCCTATGACTCGGTCGATGAACTAATCGCCTTTTTTAACGAGCTCTTTACCCTTGAGGACTCCCAAAAGGTGGTCATAACCAAGAGATAAAAACCCGACTGGCCCGGCCGATCCCAAAAACCGCCCGGGCTAGTTTTTTTATTCAATAAAAGATCGCCTGGCCGTTTTTCGCCCTAAAGCGCTCCATGGCCCCGGGCGTTTTGCCCAAAATAATGGTAAAACCAATCCCGTTAATTAACCCCCGCTAACCGTCTCCCTAAACCGTCTTCCCTCGCGCGCCCAAGCCCCCCGCTTGGCTAAACCCGGCCGAAATTAACCTCGGCGTTTTCGGGCTACCCCGCGTAACGATCGCGAAAAAAGCCCGTCCACCCCCCGTTACCATAAAGGCGAGTTCCACCATGGCCCACAGCGAGGAAAAATGGCGCGAGGCAAAACGCATATGTCGCCTAAACAAAGACGACATCGCCTTGGCCAAGCGCCTCGGGTTAAGCCCTCGAAGCCTCACCAAAAACATTCCCAATAAAAACCAACTCTGGAAAGCCCCGATCAAACAATGGCTAAGGGACATCGAGGAAAGCCGGCAAATAAAATCCGAACAAAAAAAACGCCGTAGGGAAAAAGCCGCGAAATTAAAAGCCGCCCAATCGCCCGCCCCAAATAACGAAACCGGCCAAGCCGCCCAATCGCCCGCCCCAAATAACCAAACCGGCGCGGCCGCCCAATCGCTCGCCCCAAATAACGAAACCGGCGCGGCCGCCCAAACGGCCTCCGCGAATGACGAGACCGACAAAAACCCAACCAACTAAAACGCCGGCCCGGGCTTGGGCCAGCCTCGAGGTTTCGCGACTCAAAAACCGAAAAGGCTGATTGATGAAGATGCCTCGGTACAGTCATTTAACGAATCGCATCTGTCTCTACGGTTGAAGATCCGGTTACCAAGAAAACCCAATTCGCTGACGTCGTTTGACGGTTTGCAATTATCTGTTTTTGGTGGTATATTATTCAAGTGTGGTGTTGTCGCTTTCTTTGT
>JAITLH010000413.1 GCA_031277995.1 Deltaproteobacteria bacterium | reverse complement strand
GTCAAAATTTTGGCTAAACCTTTGGTAAATTTTTTACGAAATTTTCCAAAAAAATTTTGTTTGGCCCACTTGTTAACCTTTAGGATTATTTATGAAAAAATTGCCTCTCGGAATATATACTTTCGATAAAATCATGAACGGCGGTTTTCTATATATAGATAAAACTAAACTTATTTATGAATTAACCCAAATAACCGATCCGATACTACTCACCCGCCCCAAAAGGTTTGGCAAAACGCTTTTGCTTAGCGCCGTGAAAAATTTTTTTAAGGGCCAAAAAAAATTATTCAAAGGCCTCTGGGTAGACAAAGAACCCTACGACTGGCAACCCTACCCGATCATCCACGTCGATATGGCCAAGGTAAATTGCAAGGACGTGGCCAATTTTCGCCAAACCCTGGTAACGGCCCTGACCAAGCAAATCAAGGCCGAAAACCTCCAGGTCAAGGGCCAAACCCCGGCCGAAATCTTCCAAGCCTTCATAGTCGATCTGGCCAAAACCAAGGGCCAAAAAGTGGTCGTTTTAATAGACGAGTACGATCTGCCCATCGTGTCAAACGCCGGGCACCCGGAAAACCTGGACCTAATCTGGGCCGAGCTGGTGGATTTCTACCAGGTCCCGCGAAGCGCCCGGGAAAACGTCCGCTTCCACTTCATGGTCGGGGTTAACCGCTTTGAGGCCGACAAACTCTTTCCCGGCTTTGACAACCTTAGGGACGTCACCTTCGACCCCCGCTTTGCCTCGATCTGCGGCGTTTCCGAGGAAGAGTTTGACCGGCATTTCCCGCCCTACCTAGACATCGTCATGGCCGCCCTGGAGGCCGAGGGTCAAGATTTTGGCCCGAACGGGCTGGAAAAACTAAGATCCGATCTGCTCGACTGGTACGGCGGCTACAGTTGGGACGGCAAAAACAAGGTCATAAACCTCTTTTTTCTTTTGCACTTTTTTAGGGCCAAAGAACTAAATAACTTTTGGCATACGGCCAAAACGCCCTCCAAACTCGTGACCCTGGTTAGGAAACACGAATTGGCCGCCCATTTGATCGCCCAAGATCTGGCCTTTAGCCCGGAGGAAAACGTCATTAAGGTAAAGGACGTCCAACCCGTCCCGGCCCTTTTTCAAAACGGCTATCTGGCCGTGACCAAAACGGCCAAGCGCTCCGGGAAAACCGTCCACAAATTGGCCCTGCCGAACCTATCGGCGCGCTGGCTGCTTTTCATCTACCTCATGGCCCAGGTCTACAACCACAAGGCCGGGCACCTGTGGGGGGAGATAGACCAGTTACTCAAATCCTTAACCCACCTAAACGCCAAGCTTTCGGCCCTGGCCTTTAAGAGGTTACTGACCTCCTTTAACCACGGCAAGGTGGAAAAAACCAGCGCCCAGCATTACGGGCCGATCTTAAGCTACGTCATGTACGTTTTGGGCCAACCCCTCCCGGGCCCCGAACCCGAGGGCCCTTCGGGTTGGCAACCCTACCCCAACGGGGGCGTCAAAAACGATTTGATTAAGCCCGTAAACGGCTTGGTCAAAATCGAAAACGACGCTTATTTGGCCATCGAGATGAGTCTCCATACCCACGGCCGCGTGGCCCAAAGCGAAAAAACGAAAGGACCAAACGATGACGATTGCGATGGTTACCCTGACCTGGATTATGATTCCGACGACGAGTGGCGCTATCCCTCAAAGGAGATACTCGCCCTTGAGGAGGGACTAAGCGAGCGGGCCAAGCTCTCCTTGGCCAGGCTCAACCGCTTCGAAAGCGTCAAGGCCCTTAGGGCCAAAGGAGCCCGGGTCATCCCGGTGGCCTTGGTCGTCTTTGGCGACTCCGTGGTCAAGGTCTTGATGGAAACGTGACCCCTTAAAGGGGCCGCGAAAAAAACGCCGCCCCCAAAGGGCCCGCGAAAAAACGCCGCCCCCAAAGGGCCAACGAAACGACGTAACGAAAAAGGGGCGGGCCCGTCCCTTTAAAAAAATTCCGGGCCCAAACGAGACGACGAGAAACCGACAAAAAGTGGGAGTTTTTAAGCGAACGCTAAAAGACGATTGGAAAACGACAAAAAGTGGGAGTTTTTAAGCAAACTTTCAACGACGATTGGAAAACAACAAAAAGTGGGAGTTTTTAAGTAAACGCCCCAAACGGCCGGGGCCAAAAAAAAGGGAAGGCCCACGGCGGAAAGGTGGATTTAATAAATGTCTTATCGCGAATTTAAAAAAGCCGTCAAGGGTCACGCGACCGTGGACGGCGCCGGCGTCCATCTGGTCAGGGTCTTAAACGACCGGACCGTTGAGGACTACGATCCGTTTTTGATGCTCGATTCCTTTGACGCGACCGATCCCAGCCTGTACGTAAAGGGTTTCCCCTACCATCCCCACCGGGGCATCGAAACCATCACCTACATCATCGAGGGCCAGATGATCCACGAGGATAGCCTGGGTAATAAAGGGACCATCAATTCCGGGGAGAGCCAGTGGATGACCGCCGGAAGCGGCATCATGCACCAGGAGATGCCCCAGGCCTCAAAGCGCATGCTGGGCGCTCAGATCTGGCTAAACTTACCCAAAAAAGACAAGATGGCCCCGCCCAGGTACTTTGACATCAAAAAGGACATGATCCCAGTGATCGAGGACGGCCCGGCCACGGTGCGGGTCATTTCCGGACACTACAAGGGCACCCAGGGCGTCACCCCCAAATACGTCCCGGCCACCCTCTACGACGTTTCCATAAAGCCCAATAGCCTTTTCGAGATCGATACCGTCCCCACCGATAACGTCTTCGTCTTTTTGGTGGAAGGCCCCATCAAAACGGCCGGGCACGACTGCGAGGTCAAATCGGCCGTCCTCTACGGACCGGGCGACCGGATAGAGCTTGAAACCAAGGCCGAACCCTCACGGCTCATCTACTTTTCCGGCCCGCCCATAAAGGAGCCCGTGGCCTGGGGCGGCCCCATTGTCATGAATACCCGCGAGGAACTCGAAGAGGCCTTCGACGAACTTGGCAAAGGCACCTTCATAAAGTAACCCCGGCCGCCGGGCTTACTTGATAACCAAAAAAAACCGGTCTCAAACGAGGCCGGTTTTTTTTGGGCTTATTATTCGCGTTGGGTTTTTAAGTTTTTAATGAAGGGAGAACTTGGACGGGTTATAATCCAGGAGTAAAAAGATCTTCTGGACCCGGAGGTATTCCTCCTCGTCCTTTCGGGTATAGGTGTTGTCGGGTCCGCTTTTGCGCCTAAAAAAGGGAAAGGTGTAGTCGGACCTTCGGGCCGCGTCGCCAAAGCCGGTCAGGCGGTTAAAGTTCAAGTTCGAGGGCGGGCCCTCGCCTGGGTCAAAGTCGCCCTGGCGTTCGGGATCATGGTCATGGCCATGATCATGATTATGGCCATGATCGTGACCATGATCGTGATCTTGGTCGGGATCTTGATCTTGGTCATGATTCAGGGAACGATGGTCGTCGTCTTCGTCGCCAAAGGGGTCGCGTTCCACCTGGCAGCGGATCAAGACCGTTCCTTTGGGCAAGTTGGGCAAACCGCCAAAACCCTCGCCCCTTTTGATTTTCTTGACCTTGACCATGGTCGGCTCGCCGCCGCCAATCTGCTTTAGGATGCGAATGAGTTCCGGGGGCAGGCCCTCGATTTCCTCGAGGGAATTGTAGATAACCGCGTCGTCGGGCGGCTCGTCGGAATCGGGCGGTTGGGCCTTACCTAGGAGTTCTCCGGGATCCTTGGATTGGCCTTGGCCGGTAAGCTTTTCAAGCTTGGCCAAAATTTTTTCGGTATCGTCGTCGTCAAAATCGCCCTCGCCCAATGGGTCAAAGCCGAACGGCTTTTTCAGGAAAAGGGCCCTTTTGTATTCGGCCTCGGTCAGTTCGCCCGCCAAAACCTTCTCGACGAAGGCTTTGAAAAGCTCGGCCCTAAGCTCCGGGTCGTCCGGGGGATCGAGGAGCCGGGCCAATAGGTCAACGCCCTTTTCGTTGGGCTCCTTGGCCTCGGAAAGACCGGCCAATTTTTGGGCGGCCGAGTTCATTCTGACCTGGTTTAGCGCGACCAGGGCTTGGTGGCGCGAGGGCGGCGCGACCGGGGCTTGGCGGCGCGAGGGCGGCGCGAACGGGAAATCCTCGACCTTGGGGTGGCCGGAATCAAAATGGGTGAGATTCTCCAAGTCGTCGGATAAATTGTCCATGGCCTCAACGGTTAACCGTTCGTTTCCGGCCAGGTTGACCCTGATGAGATTGGGGGGACAATTTAGGGGGTCGAGATTTTCCAGGTCGTTTGACCTTAGATCGACTTGTTCAAGCTCCAAAAGCCATTTTAGGGGAGCCAAATCGGAAATCGAGTTATGGCCCAGGTTAAGTTCCCTTAGACTGCCCAGTTTTGACAAGGGGCCGATGTGGGTTATGGCGTTACGGTTTAAGGACAAATGGGTAAGTTTGGGGCAGGCCATAAGCCCGGCCAGCTCGGTTATGTCGTTGTCGCTTAAATCAAGGCCGGTCAGCTCCGGAAAGGCTCGCAAAAAACCGAGATCGTCAAGGCCGTTATCCCTAAGCTCCAAACGCTTTAGGCCCGTAAGGGGCGAGACGTATTTGACGGCCTTAGGCCCAAAGCCGTTTAGCCCAAGTTCTTGAAGCTTGGTAAAAGGGGCCAAAAAATCGTAACCCCCAAGCTTGTTGTGGCTTAACCATAGGGCTTTTAGCTTAGGCAGGCTATCTAACTCGGCCAGGGTTTTTAGTTTGTTGCCCGTCAAATCCAGTTCCTCGAGGCTCTTAAGTTTCCTTAAGGGCCCAACGTTCGAGACCAGGTTTTGGGCCAAAGCGAGTTTTTTGAGCTTTTTTAAAGCCGTCAAAGGGGAAAGGGATTTTACGCGGTTTTCGGCCAGATCCAAACTTTCCAGCGAGGCCAAAACGGACAGGGGCTGGAGGTAGGTTAGGCCCGATCCGTTCACCCGCAGCGAGCGCAGGTTAGGCAGGTCCTCAAAGTAAAGGGCTTGTTTGTTATGGGCCAGATCCAAATTTTCCAAAACCAGATTGGTCAAACCCGGAAGGTTTTTAAGCTTGACCTGGGTGACATTGGGGCAAGATATCCTTAAATACTCAAGGCTGGGGACGTCCTCGATCCAAAGCCGTCCCTTTAACTTGGCGTTGGACAGATTAAGGGCGGTCAGCCGACCGTTCTCCTCTCTAAGGGCAAAGCGTTCCTCGTCGGACGCGATTACCTTGAGGGGTTGGCTTACGTCCCACCTGAACCCGGCCTCCGGATGGCGCAAAATCAGCTCCAGCAAAGCCACCACGGACTGGGGATCTTTAACCTCCAAGCTTTTCTTCATCAATCGACCCAAGCGTCCCAACCTTTTCGTTTGGGACCGGAACCGGGGACCTTGGTCCCCATAAAAACATGAACCCCCGCCCAGAATAAGCCCCCGGGGCTTTGGGCGAATATTTTTGGCCTAAAAAACATAAGCTTTTTCGCCAAGATTGATACGACGAATCCATTATACCATATCTCGTGAGCGATCCCACAACCGGGCCGCCCCAACCGCCCACGGGCCCGCCCTGGGCCCGACCTGGGGCCGCCCGGGGCCCGACACGGGCCCGCCCGGGGACCCGCCACGGGACCCAATGGGCTTATGTTAATTACGCCAGAGCCAATAATCAAGACCAAAATCGATCGATTCGTTAAAAAAAGGGCCAAAAAATTTTTTTGGTAGGGGATTCAATAAACGCGATGGGCTTGAAGGGGAGAAAATATCCCGGAAATTTTGTAAAAAGTCTAGTCCGTTACGGCCATGGGGCCAAATTTTAGGCCCCAATAAACGCGAAAGGTTTTTCGTTTCCAAAAACGGGAAACGAAAAACCTTTCATTGGGGGCTTTTTGGCGGACCTTTGGGGGCCGCCCAAGCGTTTTGGGGTCTGGTTAGTGGACCGTTGGGCCCTGGACCCAGGAGACGAAAGCCGCTTCCGTGGAAGGCTGTTGGCCCACGGTCGAGATGACGGCGTTTTGGGGGTCCAGGTATTTTTGGGCGACCCTAAGGACGTCCGCGGCCGTCACGGCCTCGATTTGGGCGATGTGGGCGCGGTCAAAGTCCTCGCCAAGATCGTATAAAACGTTATACATGAATTCGTCGGCCCGGCTGCTAAGGGTTTGGTGGCCGATGAGCTTTTGGCCCAGGAGGTACTTTATGGAGCTTTGGACCTCTTCGTCGGTTAGGGGCTTTTCCCTAATGAGGTTTATGATCTCCAAGATTCCGCTTGTGGCTTCGCCGGTTTTTTGGGGATCCGAGGCGATGTAGAAATTAAAGGCCCCGGTTTTGAGGCCCGGGTTATAGAAGGAAGCCACGGCGTAGGCCAAGGAGCGCTTATTTCTAAGCTCGTTAAAAAGAAGCCCGCCCAGGCCCGATAGGTACGAATCGAGGACCTCCAAGGGGGCCTGGTCCGGGTGACCCAAGCCGGGCCCCAAAAAGGCTATGGCCAGGTGGGTTTGCTGGGCCGAGGGCTGGATTTGCCGTAATTTGACCGGGGTTTCGATGGGCTTGGGCGGATCGGGCACCTTGACGGTGGTATCGGCCTGGGCCGCCGGCTGCCAGTCGGCCAAAAAGCCGTCCAGGGCCTCGGCCACGAGCTGGGGATTTATGTCGCCGCCCACGACGACGTACATGTTTTCGGGCCTAATGAAGCGATCGTGGAAGGCGATTAAGTCCTCGGCGCTGGCCGCGGAAACCGTTTCGGTGTCGCCTAAAGTATTTAAGTGGTAAGGGTGATCGCCAAAAAGCCCTTCCCGAAGTTGGTTAAAGGCGCGGTCGGTTAGCTGCTCTTTTTGGAGCTTAAGCATGGCCAGGGTTTCGGCCCTAAATTCCTCGAGGTTATTGGCGGCGAAGGCCGGCTTGGACAAAAGTTTCATCATGCTTTCCAAACCGATTTCCCAGTTGGCGGCGATGAAGGTTCCGGACAACCCCATGGAGTTTCGGCCCGAATAGCCAGAGACGCTGGCCCCCATGCCCTCGACGAACCTGGAAAACTCTTCCGAGGTGGCGTCCTTGGGGGCCATGGCCATGACGTTACTCATGAAATTCGAGTAGCCGGTCTTATCGGGTTCCTCGGCCAAAACCCCGCCCATGAAACCGATTTTTACCGTGACCAGCGGCAAAGTGGCGTCCCGTAAGGCGTAAAGCTTGGCCGGGCTTTTTAGGGGCACTTGCTTGAAGCTCTGGGCCTCGGCGGCCTGGGTTTGGGGGATAACCGGGTTTAGGGTCTTGAAGATCTCTTTTATGGCCGCCTCGTCGGGTTCCGGGGCGTTTTCCGGGATCATGATGATGGCGGTGAGATTTTCGGGGACGAAGTAGCGTTGGACCAATTTTACCAAATCGGCCGCGGTCATCCTGGCCCACTGGGGCAAATAGGCGTCCCGCAAACGGTAGTCCCCGGTCACCAGCTCAAAGTTCCCCACCATGTAAGCCAGGGAATTGGAGCTTTCCTGGCTGGCCAGATACGAGGAGGTGGCGATGGCCCGGGCCCGGGACAGTTCGTCCGCGGCCGGGGGCTTGGAAGCCAGGCCCGAAAGCTCTTCAAACACGGCCGTAAGGGCGTCGTTTATCTTCTCGGACTCGGTTTCGAAACTCACGACGAAAATGCCGCCCAAAACCATGGCGTTGGAACTTGTCGATATGTCCGTTACCAAACCCTTGATGTTTTTGACGTTTTCGACGAGCCTGGCCGATCTACCCAGATCCAGTAAGGCCGAAAGGAGATCGAGCTGGGGGGCTTCCGGGGATCCGGCCGGCGGCACCTTAAAGCCCATCAGGACTTTGGGGACCTGGACCATGGGGTTTTTCATGACGATTAAGACGGGTTCACTCTGGGGTTCCGGGGCGACGGGCTTTTGCCTGGGTTCCAAGGGTTCCTGGGGGTTTTCGCGTTGGGCGAAATATTTGGCCACGATCTCCGGGGCCTGGTCCGGGTCGATGCCGCCCGCGATGATTAAGACGGCGTTGTCGGGACGGTAGAATTTTTGGTGGAAATTAAAGGCCACTTCCCGGCTGGCCGCCCTAACCGTCTCGACGGTCCCCAAAACCGGGTGCTCATAGGGTTGGCCCTTAAAGATCTGGGCCATGAACCTAGTCCAGAGCTGCCTTTCCGGCCCATCCTCGGCCCTTTTTATTTCCTCGACCACCACTTCCTTTTCGGCGGCGTATTCCTTGGGGTCGTACAGGGGATCGAAAACGATGTCGGACAAAACGTCCAGGGCCAGTTCCAACGCGCCCACCGGCAAGGTCACGTGGTAAACGGTATCGTCGTTACTGGTGTAGGCGTTCATGACCCCGCCGTTATTTTCGATGACGGCCGAAACCTCGCCCACGCCCCGTTTTTTGGTACCCTTAAAGGCCATGTGTTCCATCAAATGGGCCAGGCCGTATTCGCCCGAGTCCTTTTCCGAGGCGGCCCCGGCTTTGACCATGACCATGACGGTGACCGTTGGGTTACCCGGCTGCGGAACCATGATGACCTTAAGCCCGTTATCCAATATATAATTGACATCAACGCCGCCTTGCGCCCTAGGGGCGTCGGCCAAACCAGGTACCAAAAAGAACATCAAACTCACCAATATTTTGTTTAATATTCCAACGTTTATAATTGGAAGTTTCATAAATTATCTCCAATCCTATCCAATAGCTAATATTTATCACTCAGCTAAGAAAGGCGCTTATCCCGCCCCCGGTCCAACTGGGCCGGGCGGTCCCAACCCAATCTTTCGTCGGTCCAAGACTTTTCGCGGGCCAATCAGGATATTACAATCTTTGGTGTCAAAAATAAAGGACGTCTTGGAAAAAATCGCCGCTTGGGCCCCAAAAAACCCCAGATCTCCCCCAAAGATTAAAGGGAACCAAGGGTTAAGGCCCCCCACCTTTTTCGCCAAATCTTTGGGCCAAGGCGGCCAAGCCCAAGCCATGGCTTTGGCCGCGGCCGCCAAGGCGATTGTTTCAAACCCCCTTAAAAAAAACCCGCTTGGTTTTTTTTAAGGGGGAGGTATCAATAAGCTATGATAACCAGGTACCAATTGCCTTAAAAGTAAAACAAAAAAACTCAGAGTCAAACCCTTGAGCCTAATTAATTTTAACCAATTTAGGTCCATAAAACAACGCCCGCGAAAAATGGCGCGCCGTGACTAACCTAACGGATAATTATAGCCAAAACGCGATCGAGACTAATTTTAACTTGGCACAAGCAATTTTTTGTACCCAAACGATTTATTATCCTAGTGTTTTATGAGTAAATATGGATATTATTTTTGACTAGTTATCTTTGTTTATTGGCATATTAAACGCCTTGACATTTCAAGCCCCATGACTATAATCTGTAAACTAGGATTTGGGGATCATTAAGCCGGAAGGCCCTTGACTCTGGCCTCCATAAAGACTATCCTTTGGCCAGTCCATGGCCGAAGTTACTTGTTTTTGTCTCCAAAGGTCCGCCCGGGGCGCCCGGGGCGCCCGGACTTAAAAAGTCACTTTATGGCCCCTCGCCAAAAGCCCCAAATCGGGCCCAGGCGGCCTCCCAAACCCAAAAAGGGATTACCCATGCCTTTTGGGCCGCGAAACGCGGCCTTGGGCCCATTAGACCCGTTTGCGGGGCCGTTTTCGAGGGGGTCCCAATCCCTTGGGCCGGTTGGCCGGGGGCAAGGGGCCTAATATATATGGACGATGGCTTTGGGCCAAAAACCGAGATTGACATAAAACGGTCATTGAGTTATATATCTAGAGATGTCTAACTTAAGCCTAGTCCTTGGGTTACGGTTTTAGTCATTATTTAAATTACGGCCAACTTTTTTACCATGGGGAGCCTTCAAGCTTGGATTCTTCCAGGCCGATGACGCGCTTAATCTGGAGACGGGGCCGGCGCTCGCTTTCGCGCCGCGCCATGGGGCCCCTGGCCGGCTTTGGCCCGGCCCTTTTTGGGCCTTGATTTTCGGGGCCTTGACGGTTTAATGGTAGTTTTTAGGGTTTTTAGCTGAAAATTATTGTATACTTAAAAAGTAACTTACGGGTTTTTTCCGGCCTGGCTGACAAAGGACCCGGACCGAAAGAAAGATACCGAAATTTTTGAAGCGACAATTTCTCGCGGCGGCTCTGGTATCCGATTACAAGCGCAAGGTGCCCCATATGGCAGAAATCAAAAAATCAAGCTGGCCAATCGATCGGTTGTTGCGGCCCAACACGAGAATCGATCTGATACTGGACATTGATTTAATTAACGATCGCATCGACGTGCGTAACGGCGTGGTTTACGACATTACCGATCGAAACGTCATCATCTCCCAAACCGATCCCATCATGACCCGAACCATGCTGGGGCGGGAAATACAGGTAACTTTCGTGGGCCGCGAGCCGGTCAGCGGGGAGATTCTGCGTTGGGGCTGGACGGGCAAGATCACCAAAATCGACAATTACCAACTTAACGCCAACGAAACCGTCCAGGCCATTTATTTGACCTCCCCGGCCATGGGCCAGATCAGTGAAACCAACGCCAGGATGGACTACCGGCTCAATATCGTCTCAAACGATCACATCAGCATCCAAACCCACCCCTCTTTTGGCCGGGTGGTCCTGTTTGATTTTTCCGCCGGCGGGGTCTTAATCGGCGTCCCGGCCCCGCCCCAGGCCACTTTGGGCATGCGGCTTTGGTTTACGCTCTTTTTGCCCAACTTCCAAGCCGGCGGCGCCCAGACCACCATAAACGGCGAGGCCGAGGTGGTGCGGATAAGTTACGCGCCCGGCGACCAAACGGCCAAGCTGGGCTTGAAGTTTTACGAGCTTGACAAAAACGCCACCCGGGCCCTGCAAAAAGCCATAAACTACTACATGCTTGAAGAGCAGCGCATCAGGAACCGCACCGAATCCTAAAAAAATAGCCCCAAATAACGCCCATGATAAAACTTTGACGCCCCGGCGACGGAAAAAAATTTGGCCCTTAATTCGCTTTTTCATGAATTAAGGGCCATCGTTTTGCCCAAGTGGCTGGGGGATTTGCCAAAATCCCCAAGCCATGCGGCTTATAAACCGACGAATCTCACTTGACGTATAACTGTCGGTCTTTTGGGACGTACCAAAAGTTGGTATTGTCGCCAAGGCCGATGGGGGCCACCCGGGGGCCGACGAAACGCTTGGAGATGGCCGTCAGGCTTTCGGGGACGAAGAGAAAGACGTAGGGGACTTCCTCGTAAAAGATCTCCTGTATGCGATCGAAGGCCCGTTTTCTGGTTTCCCGATCCACGTTGAAACGGGCCTCGTCGATTAGGCGGTCCACTTCCTCGTTGGCGTAGCTTATGAAATTTAACTCCCCGGGCTTGGTCTTGGTCGAGTTAAAAACGTCGTAGAGATCGGGCTCCAGGGGAATGGTCCACCCCATGATGATGGCCTCAAAATCGTGCTTGTCGATATATTCCTTCAAAAAAGCCGCCCATTCGACCACCCTTAGTTTAACCTCGATGCCGATGTCCTTAAGCCTGGACTGGATGACCAAACCGGACTGTTCCCGGACTTTGTTGCCTTGGTTTAGCATGATGGTCAAAACGAACTTTTGCCCGTTTTTTTCGACCACGCCGTCCTTGTCCTTATCGGCCCAGCCGGCTTGGGCTAACAGTTCCCGGGCCTTTTGGGGATCGAAGGGATAGGGGCTGACGTTTTTATTGTTGGCCCACATGTCGGGCTTAAAGGGCCCGTTGGCCGGGGTGCCAAAGCCCAACAAAACGCCTTCTATGAGCTCGTTTTTGTCGATGGCGTAGGCGATGGCTTTCCTGACCCTAACGTCCGAGAGTCGGGGGTCGTTTTGGTTAAAGCCCAAATAAGTGTAGCTAAAAGCCGGGTAGCGGAAAAAATTCAAGTTGTCGCGGTATACGGGATTCTCGTTGGCCAAAAGCCATTGGTCGGGTTCCATGCCCATGACGTCGATGGTTCCCGTGGCCAGTTCCATCATCTGCGTGGCCGGGTCGGGGATAATCTTGGTGACCAGGCGATCCAAATTGGGGCGCCCCTCCCAATCCAAGGGGTTGGCCGCGGTTATGATGGTTTGGGCGGTATCCCACCTTTCCAATTGGAAAGGGCCCGTCCCCACGGTCTTTCTGGCCAAGGGGCTTTCGTCCAAATTAACGCCCGCCAAAAGGTGCTTGGGCATGATGCCAAAACCCCAGGTAATTAAGGCCCGGGCCATGACCCTTTTGTAGGTGACCCTAAAGGTCAAATCGTCCACGGCCTCGGCCGACTCGATCTGGGTAAAGGGCTCCCCGTAAGCCGTGGGCGTATTGGGATCTTTCATCAGTTCCCAGGTAAAAACGCAATCGGCCGAGGTAAAGGGCGTCCCGTCGGCCCAAACGATCCCGGGCCTTAGCCTAAAGGTGATGGTCCTTTGATCCTCGCTAAACTCCCAGCTTTCGGCCAAATCGCCCACGGTGTTTAAATCCGGGTCGTATTTGACCAAGCCCCGATAGGCCCCGTTGGTCACTTCCCCCGAGGCGGTGTCGCTGCTTAGGGCGGGGATGAAATTGTTGGCGTCCCCAATGGAAGCCCCAACCAAGGAATCGCCGTAATCGCCCGGATGGACGGGCGCTTTGGCCGGGGCCAAAGCCGCCCCGGGCGCCGCTTCAGGCGCCGGCGCTTGAGGCGCCGCCGCGGCCTTGGCGGGCTCGTCCTGGGCCAAGGAGATATCGCTTACCGGGCCCAAAAAAGCCGCTACCGCCGTTAATAGGACCAAAGCGAAGCAAGGCAGGGCGTAACGGGCCAGGACCAAACACGGGAAGGCGAAGTGGGCCAAGGCCGCGTGGGCCCGGAATTTTCGGTCCCGGCGAAAAGGCCTTATTTGGCCAAGATCTTGGTTCCCGGCCGCCCCGGGCGGCCTGGAAGTTGGTTCGGACGCTAAAAAACCTCGCGAAGTAGTCACGTTTTAAGCCTCTCATGGTGTCGTTGGGGTTTTCCGTCCAACCAAAGCGCGGGGGGCTTTAAAAAAACGGGAGGAAGAAAACCAGATCGATTATACTCGTTATGGGGCCGAATTGGCAACGGGCCATAACCGGTTCCCCGGTTAAAAAAGAAGTTACCGTCGCTTGGGCTTTTTTATTCGTTTTAACTTATTTGAGTCAAAAAATAAGGCCATCGGAGACGCCGTGAATTTTAGCGATCAAAAAATCTATACCCCCAGCCAAGTCGGGGATCTCGTCCAGTTCAATTTCGACGCGCATATCGGGCAAATCACCCTGGCGGGCGAAGTGGGCTCCTTGGCCACGCCCAACTCGGGACACGTCTATCTGGAGATTAAAGACAAGGCGGCCATGGTTAAGGGCGTCATTTGGCGGGCCTCAAAACACTCAAGCGGGGTTTCGGCCATCCAAACGGGCATGATGGTTCAGGCCCGGGGGAGGCTTCGTATCTACGGCCCCAGAAGCGAGTATCAGCTAAACGTGGAAAAGATCATGCCCATGGGCGAAGGGGCCCTGAGCCTGGCCTTTGAAAAACTTAAGAAAAAACTGGGGGCCGAGGGCCTGTTCGCGCCAGAGCGCAAAAGGCCCATCCCCGAAACGCCCCGCCGGGTGGTCTTGGTGGGTTCGGCCGGTTCGGCCGCGGTAAACGATTTTTTGACCACCTCCGTCAAACGCCGCAAGGGCGCTTGGATAAGCCTCTTTCCGACCCGGGTCCAAGGAAAGGGCGCGGCCGAGGAAATGGCCGAGGCCCTAAGCCTAATAAACTCCCGGGGCGATTTCGATTTGGTGGTCATGACCAGGGGCGGCGGATCTTTGGAGGATCTGTGGTCCTATAACGAGGAAGTCTTGGTTAGGGCCGTGGCCAATTCGCGCTTGCCGATCCTCGCGGCCATAGGCCATTCCACGGATTTGTCCTTGGTGGAGATGGCCGCCGACGCCAAGGCCATTACCCCCACGGCGGCCGCCGAGGCCGTTTTCGCCCTCGATTCGGAGCGTTTGGGCCAAGTTAAGCAAAGGCTCAACGAGCTTAAAAACCTGACGAAAAACCGTATTTTGGTTAAAAAATCCCAACTTCAAAGCCAAATTGGGAATTTAGGCAAACTAAGATATAAAATAAATTATTTTTCCCAGCTTTTAGATAGCTTACTCATGAAGTTGGAAAACTCGGTCAAAAACCTCATGGCCTCTTCCCGCAACAAGCTCGCGACTTTGACCAACAAACTGGAATACAAATCGCCCTATCGGGATCAAATTCAAAAGCGCCAGACCCTGGAACGGTTAAGTAAAGCCCTCCTGGACTCGGCCAAAAAAACCATTGGCGACAAAAGGCAAAAGTTACGCCTACTCACCGTGACCCTGGACCTGGTTTCCCCCAAAAATACCCTTAAACGCGGCTACGCCGTGGTCGCGGGCCCGGACGGCCGCGTCCTCCACCGGGCCGCCCTGGCCGACCTCGGGCAAAAACTCCAGGTTCTCCTGGCCGAGGGCCGCCTTTTGGTCGAGGTCCTGGACAAAGACGAAAAAACCGACTAACCCCAATCTTCCCCTTTTGGCGCCCCTCCGGCGCCCCGTCGGCGCCCCCGCCGGGCGCGCCCGGTAGGCGCCTTGGTCCCGGTCGGTTTTTTTTTGGGCGCCCCCGAAAAACCCCGAACGGCCCAGGAAAAAACTGGCGAAATTTTTTGGAAAAATTTTTCGCAAGCCTTCTAAATAACGACGTTATCGAGTTGAGTTTTTAAGTTCTCGCCCGGGCCAAACCCGCCGCCAATAAAGGCTCCCAGAAAAAATTAAAGCAAATCAAAAATCATGCCAATAGAATTGGCCCGGGGCGGCGCCCCGGGCGTTGCCGACCCGGTAACGGGTCCCCAAAAAGCGCCCTTTTGGTGGGGTTTCGTGACGGGGGGAGACGCGATATATGGTCCTTTTGTAAGTTCAATATAGCGATATCTTGATAAAAGTCCGCGAATTGAGCCTTGGCGGGGGAGTGTGGTTGGGAGCTAAAAATAGGGTCGGGTTACGGTAAAGGGGTTCGGAAGGCTTGCCCTAAACTGCCATGGAAAGTCCACGTTAAGTCATTTTAAGAATATTAGGATCTAGGTATAAAGTGTATTATCTTAATTTAAATTCATTTAAACAATTACAAAAATTTAAATTCAAATTTATTTAACGCTAATAAAATTTATTGGACTTTTTTAGCTTGGTGTTATGGCCCAAACAACTATATAGTCCAGGGCGCCTTGTTATTGAGAATAGAGCTTCAATAAGCGATCAAATGGGAAAACCCCGGATTAAATCTTTCCAAACCCATAAAAATCAGATTGGCATGAGATCGATTTGACAATTGCCGATCGGAGCCGATTTTAGAGGGTTTATTGGGGTTTCCCTAACAACTTTATTACATGTTTTCAGTAAGTTACATGCGCGAACGAAACAAATACGGCACCGGATTTTTTTTTTGGCCGTCTTGAAAAACCCGCCTCCCCCAGGTATCATTTAGCTCGTTTTTAAACAAACTCGAAAAATCTTCTTTCGATCAAAATCCGCAAAATTCGATATACGCCTTTTCAAATTCAGCATCCCTAAGTTAAGGAGCCATTCTTCCCATCCAACCTAACCCCTTTGGGGCAGGCTGACGTCTTCACTGTTTTTGCCGTTTGGACGAACGCGTCTATTTTTTCCCAACCGCCCGTTCCGACGGACAATAATGCCGACGGCCCCAGCCCTTCAAGACCAAGGCTTGAAGACCACGGTTTGGTGGCCGCGGAAAGGCCCCGCCACCGGCGCTATCGTATCCATCGGCCTTGGGCCAAACGCTTTTTTGGCCCAAGGCCTTAACTAAAATCCCAGGGCTCTGACGAAAAAAAACCTGGGGTTTTCCCAGCCATTAAAGGCTGGCCAACCCTCGACTTTTTGGCCGGGGGAGATTTTGGCGATCGGGCCGCCCTATCCTTTGAGGCCCTTTCCGAAAATCTAAACTAAGGAGCTAAGTCCATGTCCGACCATTCCCACCAGGGGGAGACCGACGTCTCCGATTTCTCTGAAGTCTGGGTCATGGCGTCCAATTACCTCCAGGACGCCATCGGCACCGACAAATTCAGGGATTGGATTTACCCACTCATACCCTCATTTGACCCGGACAAAAACAAGCTGTTCTTGGAAAGCCCTAGCCAGTTTTTCAAGGCCTACGTGG
Source organism: Deltaproteobacteria bacterium (assembly GCA_031277995.1). Classification (GTDB taxonomy): domain Bacteria; phylum Desulfobacterota; class Desulfarculia; order Adiutricales; family Adiutricaceae; genus JAIRNQ01. The sequence continues at coordinate 1,464 of JAITLH010000413.1, read as the reverse complement.
AAACCACCTTTTTGGGTTTGTTGCAAACGGCCGTCTGGGACGCTTGCTTGAGACTTGGCCTCCAAACCTTTGAAGTGGCGCTCACCTCCGGCGACAACGTATCGCTTGACCCGGCCAGGCCCGACGATTGGCAAGATTACGTTTGTCCCGAACCCCAACTCCAGGGCTTTCGGGAGAAAAAAACGGCCTCCCTCCAGCCCTTCAATCCCTGGTTCACTTTCGAAAACTTCGTCGTGGGCGAGTCCAACGAAATGGCCTACGAATGCTTCCACGCTTTCTCCAAGGATCGGCAGCTGGGAAACAATCTTCTTTTCGCCTACTCCGACACCGGTTTGGGCAAAAGCCACTTGGCCCAGGCGGCCGGCAGCGAAGTTTTTCGCCAAAATAAAAACGTCTCTTACTTCTCGGCCCGGGACTACTCCAACCACTACGTGGATTCGATCAAGCAAAAAGACTTCAAGTCTTTTAACGTCGACTACAAGAAAAGCGACTTCATGGTGGTTGAGGACGTGACTTTCTTCTCCAAAAAGCCGCAATTCCAAAACGAAATCTGCGGCGTCATGGATTTTATGCTAAACAAGGGCGCCAAAGTCGTTTTCACCTCGGACCAGCTGCCTTCGGAGATCCCCTACATTAGCCCGGCTTTCCGGTCCCGGATGTCGGCGGCCCTGATGGCCCCGATTAAGCCCCCGACCTATGAGACCAGGTTAAGAATTTTAAATAACCTGGTCAAGGCCTATTTCATCTCGATGCCAACTTCGGTTTTGGAGCTGGTGGCCCAAAACGTGACCTCGGACGTCCGGCGCCTGGGCAGTTGCCTAACCTCGATCCAGGCCAAAAGCGAGTACGAAAAAAAGCCCGTGAGCCTGGCTTTGGCCAAAGACGTTTTGGCCTTCGCCACCAAATCGCCTTCCGACGGCGCGGCCATAGCCAAGATAAAAAACCTGATCTGCGAAGTCTATCGCCTGGAAGAAAGCGTTTTGACCTCACACCAAAACGCCGCCTCGCTGGCCAGGACCAGGGCCATCGCCATCTACCTTTGCAAGCACATGACCAGCCACTCCTTTTCCGAGATTGGCCGGGCCTTCAATCGGAGGCACTCGACGATCATGTACAATTTCAACAAGATCTCCATGGGCCTAAAAAAGGACGACGCGCTCCGAAACACCGTTGACTATCTCATCGGCCAACTGGGTAAACTCATCTAACCCCGGGCCCCATTAAGCCCAATCTAAAAACCCAAAGTTAATTTATCGAAAAAAAAAACAACCAAACCCTAAAACTTAACCAACGGGCCAATAGAATTACCATTAAGCTCTAAACATTAACCAAACGGTAAATTAATTTACCGTTAAAATCATAAATTAAAGCGACGATCATGATACCGCTTTAACGTTTTGCTAAAATCACGCTATGAAGATTCCTAAATAGCGCTCTTAAATAACACCTTCGTATAATATATTT
>JAITLH010000408.1 GCA_031277995.1 Deltaproteobacteria bacterium | reverse complement strand
CGAAAGCGCCCAAGGGAGCGGCGCCGAAGGCCCCCAAAAAAACGGGCCGGGGGAAATGGGACGCGGGAAAAACGGACCGTGGGAAAACGGGCCGTGGGAAAACGGACCGGGGGAAAGCGGGCCGGGGGAAAGCGGGCCGAAAACCCTCCCCATCCAAGTGATCATCGGGAACCCGCCTTATTCGGTTGGGCAAAGATCGGCCAACGATAACGCGCGAAACCGGGCCTACCCGGCCCTGGACAAAAGGATAGGGTTAACCTACGCGGCCAAATCCGCGGCCGTTAACAAAAATTCCCTTTACGACAGTTACGTTAGGGCCTTTCGCTGGGCCTCGGACAGATTGGGCCAAGGCGGGGGGATAATCGGCTTTGTCTCAAACGGGGGTTGGCTTAGCGGTAACGCCATGGACGGGATGCGCGAATGTTTGGCCGAGGAATTTTCCGAGATTTACGCGTTTGACCTAAGGGGCAATTGCCGAACCTCGGGGGAGTTAAGGCAAAGGGAGGCCGGGAACGTTTTTGGCCCGGGCACCAGGACGCCCATCGCCGTGACCGTTTTGGTCAAAGCGCCTGGGCATAAAGGCCGGGCGCGGATTCGTTATCATGACATTGGCGATTATTTGGGTAGGGAGCGAAAGCTGGCCATCGTTTCAGAAACGGGCGACGTTTTTGGGGCGGGGCTGGCTTGGCAGGAGATCGAGCCCAACGGGGCCGGGGACTGGCTAGACCAAAGAAACGATTCCTTCATGGCTTTCACGGCCCTGGGCGACAAAAAAGGCCAAGGGGCGGGGACGTTTTTCAAACCCTGTTTTTCCAATGGCTTAAAAACCAACCGCGACAGTTGGTGCTATAATTTTTCCGTCCCTAAGTTACGCCATAACATCAAAAAATCCATCGATTTTTATAACGGTCAGGTAAGGCGCCTAGACCAACTTAAGTTGGCCCCAAAAGAGGGTGGCGTATCAAAAGAAGTTGACCTGTCGGGAGAGTTCGATCTTGATTCGAGTAAATTTTCCTGGGATTACCAACAAAAGATCGACGCGGCCAAGTCCAGGCAATATAAGTATCGCGAAGAATCGATTTTTGAAGGCTTGTATAGGCCTTTTTCTAAGCAAAACGTTTACTTTAACAAAAATTTAAATAACCGCGTCTACCTATTGCCGGGTTTGTTTCCCACCAAAGATCATGAAAATTTAATTATCTGCGTATCGGGAATCGGCGCGACCCGGGAATTTTCCGCCCTGATCGCGAAGGCCGTGCCCGACGTGCAGTTGCAATTTAACGGACAGTGTTTTCCCCGGTACCATTACGAACGGGCCGACGGGGATCGTTTGGGGTTAGGAGGCGACAATGATGGTTACGTACGCCAAGACGCCATAACCGACCATGTTTATTTGGAATGCTTAAAAAAATACGGCCGGGAGGTCACCAAGGACGACATTTTTTATTACGTTTACGGACTTTTGCACTCGGGGGATTATCGAAGGGAGTTTTCGGCCGACCTTAAAAAAACCTTGCCCCGGCTACCGTTGGTAAACCGGCCGGGGGATTTTCTGGCCTTTTCCCGGGCCGGGCGGGACCTAGCCGACCTTCATCTTAACTACGAAAGCGCCAAACCATACGGGGAAGTCAGGATCGAGGGGGAGGAAAAGGGCGACTTCGGGGTCGAAAAAATCCGCTTCGTTAGCAAAAACGACAAGTCGATCATTTGCTTTAACCGGGCCATAACCATTTTCGGCATTCCCTTGGCCGCCTACGGGTACGTCGTAAACGGCCGCTCGCCCATCGAATGGGTCATGGAACGTTACCAAGTCAAGACCGATCCGGCCAGCGGCCTTAAAAACGATCCCAACGATTGGGGCCGGGAACGGGGGCGGCCCAGGTACGTTTTGGATCTCCTTTTAAGTCTCATCGCGGTCAGCTTGGAAACCGTAAAAATCGTCGGCCAATTACCAAAATTAAGTCTTTAAGTAAATTTTAGGCCAGCTTGGAAACCGTAAAAATCGTCGGCCAATTACCTAAATTAAGTTTTTAAGTACATTTTAGGCCAGCTTGGAAACGGTAAAAATCGTTAGCCAATTACCAAAATTAAGTTTTTAAGTAAATTTAGAGAAAAATAGTCTCGTTTGCCTTGGGTTTTGGGGGTTTTTAAGGTATTTACCGGACTTTGACCCGGCGGGTTGGGGCCTTTGGGCGCCAAGGGGCTTGGCAAATTTGGTCATTGGGTTGACGTCAAGTTATCCTGGGGGTTTGGTCGCCCGGCCAAAACCTCCAATATGACTTGAAACTGCCAGTCAAAGTAGGGGTTGAAGGTCAGCCGGGCGTGGATCTTACCCGGTTTCCAAAGGCCCCAGGCCGAATACCAGATCTCGTCCCCGGCCAGGCAGCGTTTTTGGGCGCGGTCGCTTTGGCCGTTGTCGCACATGGGTTCTTGGCCGTCGAAGCCGTAAAATTCATTGGTTGGGGAGAACATGGCCCCCATGTGGGAAAAGGAACTTATTCGATACTCTGGCAGATCGTCGGTGCGGTAATAGGTCCGATCGGGTAAGTTCCGCCGGTTTTTGCCGTAATATATTAGGCGGCTGGCCGGATTGGTAAAACCGTCCTCGAAGGCGTTAACCATGAAAGGAATGTCTAGGACCGAATCGCTTTCGGAAAGGATCATGATTACGGGCCTGTCGAAGGGGCGGTCCCGAAGAAGGCGCCTTACCGAGACGCTCAGGTAGTAAAACTGGGCGAAGGCGTTGGTGGGAACGATTCGGTAGCGAAAGGCGTCCTTTTCGGGTTGGCCCGAACGCGGCACCATGATCCAATCCTTAAAAACGGCCGCCAGGGGGGCCAAAAAATCCACGCCGACTTTGGATTTTATGGCCGGCGACAAAAGGAGTAGGCCCTTGACCCGGGGGTTTTGGTAGGCGTATTCGAGGGCCAAACTCGCCCCGTTGGAAAAGCCGCCCAAATAAAGCTCGTCCACGAGGTTTTCCAAAATTCCCGCCTGTTCCGAGACGACCCTTCGCCAATCCTCGACGCTGACGTCTATGAGGTCCTGGGGGTTGGAACCGCAACCGGGCAAGAGGATGGCCCTGACCAGAAAACCGTTTTTGGCCAAGGCCGGGCCAAGGTCGGTAAAGGACCAAGGGGAATCGCCAAGGCCGTGAATCAATAAAATACCCCGGGTGGGCTGACCTTTGGGGGGTTTTCCTTGGGGGCGCCATTGCCTGGGCGAGTTGTTGGCCAGCTCAAAGGCCGGGTCATCGGTCACGAAAACCCTTTTGTTTTTTAAGTAAGCCTGGGTTTCCTCGCGATATGACTCAAAGCTGGGTTGGCCCAAAGGGGTCAGGGCGGCCTTGGGAGCGCAGCCAAAAAGCAGGGGCAATAGTAAAAAAAGTAAAAATTTTACCTTCATTTAGCTATCCATGGAAAAGGTTGAATTTGGACTGAGACTTATTAATATTTAATAAAATTAAACAATGACCAAAACAGACCTTATAAATTTATCATTCGACTGATCTTTTAGGGGACAAAAAAATTTTTTTACCACAAAAAAACCCCCATTGGGGACGATTTTTGGCCAGGGTTGGGGCCGGGCCAAAAAAACAAGCCCCAGGGCTGGTTTTTTTCCGGAACCGGAAGTCGGGGGGTTTTGGAAAAAGGGTCGGCGGGGCGAAATTCGCTATAAATATAGGCCCGGGCGAAGGGGATTTCAAGTTTTTTAGCGGTTTTTTATTATTTTTTTTACCCCTTGAAATTTATTCGTCCCGTTGTTATATTTGTAAGGATCGAAACACGGCTGGGACTTGGGTCCGGGTCGGTTTGGGTTGGCCGATTGGGCGTATCGTTTACGCCGGATTGGCTTTCTCGGCCCCTTTTTTCGTTGGGGGGACGGGAAAAAAAAGCGCTCCCATGAGCCGCCGGGTGCCCTTTGGGTAAGGTCGGGAGCGAAAAAAAACCTGGCCAAACGCGTTTCCGTCATCGGTAAGGTGCCCTTTGGGTTAGGTCGGAAGCGAAAAAAAACCTTACGCGCCGCACCCCGGCCAAGTTAAGGTGCCCTTTGGGTATTGGGCTGGGGGAGGTCAAAACCTTATAGGAGCATTTTGTGACCATGGTCAGCATGAAACAATTGCTGGAAGCCGGTGTCCACTTCGGGCACCAGACCAGACGTTGGAACCCCAAGATGAAACCTTACATCTTCGGGGCCCGCAACGGCATTTACATTATCGACCTGCAGAAAACGGTCCAACTTTTTAAGACCGCCTACAATTTTATCGCCGAGACGGTTTCCCAAGGCCGCAGCGTACTTTTCGTGGGCACCAAAAAGCAGGCCGCCGACGCCATCGAGGACGAGGCCAAAAGGGCCGGGATGTTTTACATAAACTCCCGTTGGCTCGGCGGTACCCTGACCAACTTCGTGACCATCAAAAAGAGCATCGAGCGCCTAAACAAGCTTGAGCAGATGAAGGCGGACGGGTCGATCAACCAGTACTACAAAAAAGAGATCATCCAGCTGGAAAACCAAATCTCCAAGCTGCGCAAGAACTTGGGCGGCATCAAGGAGATGGTTCGCTTGCCCGGAGCCATTTTCGTCATCGACCCCCGAAGGGAAAACATCGACACCGCCGAGGCCAGGCGCCTGGGCATCCCCGTCGTCGCCGTGGTTGACACCAACTGCGATCCCGACGAGGTCGATTACATCATCCCCGGAAACGACGACGCCATCAGGGCCATAAAGCTCATGGCCTCCAAGATGGCCGACGCCTGCCTGCTGGGCCGCGCCAGATACGAGGAAAGCATCCGCGGCGGCGCCGACGCCCCCGACAAGGACGAGGAAGGCTCGGTCGATCGGCTCGCCGCCGATAGGGCCGCTTCCGACCGGGGCGGCTTGGTGGTCGAATACAAGACCCCCAAGGCCCAGAGCGCCCCCGCCGCTAAGGCCAGCCCGGCCCCCCAAAGCCCGGCCGTTCAGAGCCCGCCCGTTCAAAGCCAGCCAGTTCAGGCCCCGGCCGCTCAGAGCCAGGGCGTTCAGGCCCCGGCCGAAGGCCTTAAGGCGGCCGAGATAACCCCGCCCGCCGGCCCGGAGGTTGGCGCCCCGGAGGCGGCCGAGACAACCGCGCCCGCCCCAGAAAAAGCCCCGGAACCGGAGCGAGAACCCGTCGATCCCTTGGCGGCTTTGTTGGCCGAACCCCTGACCCAAGAAGATTCGGATCGCGAATCGGAGCGGGACCAGGGCGAAAAGACCGAAGGCTAAGGGTTAGGCGTCGATGGGGCCGGTTTTTTTCCGGCCCTTTGACCTCGAATCGAGGCGCCGGGAAGCTTATTTTTTTAGGGCTTTTTGGCGCCTTGAGGGCTGGGGACGAATTTTTTTGGGAGCCGGGTTGGGACCCTTAGTGGGGGCTTGGCCCGGCCAATCGGGAGAACGAGAAAATGGCAATCACTTCCCAAATGGTGAAAACTTTACGGGACAAAACAAACGCCGGCATGATGGATTGCAAAAAGGCTTTGCAAGAGTGTGACGGCGACATCGACAAGGCCATTGAGTGGCTAAGGCAAAAAGGCCTGATGACCGCCCGCAAAAGGGCCGGCCGGGCCACCCGCGAGGGCTTGGTTTTAACCAAAGTGACCGGGGACTCGAAAATCGGGGCCGTGGTCGAACTTAACAGCGAAACGGACTTCGTTTCCAAGATGGATTCCTTTAAGGACATTACCGAGTCCTTGGTCGGTTACCTGGCCGCCGCCCCCAAGGCGCCCGAGTCGGTGGCCGAGCTTTTGGAAGCCAAATGCCCCACCTGCGGCGAAAAATTCGGGGAAGTCATTAACCGGGCCGTGGGGACGACCGGGGAAGTCATAAGGCTTAGGCGTTTTAAGGTCATCAAGGCCGGGCCCAATGGCTTGGTCCACGGCTACGTTCACGCGGGCGGTCGGCTGGGCGTCTTAATCGAGCTGGACGTCGAAAATCCCGGACCCGAGGTCGAGGAACTGGCCCACAACCTGGCCATGCACGTCGCGGCCATAAACCCCATGGCCATTAAGGTCGAGCACCTTTCGGAAGACTTTTTGGCCAAGGAAAGGGCCGTCCACGTGGCCAAGAGCAAGGAAGAGATCGAGGCCCGGGCCAAAAAGAACCCCAAAAAAGCCCCGACCAACATCGAGGGCCTATTGACCCAAATGGTCGACGGCAAGATGAAAAAATCCTTCGCCGAGCTCGTCCTTTTGGAGCAAGCCTACGTCAAGGATCCGGCCAAGACGGTCACGGCTTTGATTAAAGAAGCTTCCAAGGATCTGGGGCAAATCGAGATCGTCTCCTTTGTCCGCTTTCAACTGGGCGAGGAGATTGAGGGCGAGAACGCTCCCGAGGAATAACCATAACCCGGGCGGGGCCAAGTTTTGGTCCCGCCCGACGTCGCGGGTGTCCCAATGGTTTACCGATACAAAACCGTCCTCCTAAAGCTCTCCGGGGAAGCCCTCCAAGGCCAAACCGGATTTGGTTTGGATCCCGACACCGTTGACGACATAGCCGGCCAAATCGCCGAGGTCAGCCGGGACGGGGTCCGCCTGGGACTGGTCATCGGCGGGGGCAATATTTTTCGGGGGCAGGTATTGGCCGAGCGCGGCCTTAACCGGGTCACCGGCGACCACATGGGCATGTTGGCCACGGTCATAAACTCGTTGGCCATGCAGGACGCCCTGGAAAGGCAAGGCCTGGAGACCAGGGTGCAAAGCGCCATCAGGATGGTGGAGTTTTGCGAGCCTTTCATAAGGCGCCGGGCCATAAGGCATTTGGAAAAAGGCCGGGTGGTCATCTTCGCCGCCGGCACCGGCAATCCCTACCTTACCACCGACACGGCCGCCGTCCTTAGGGCCAGCGAAATAGGGGCCGACGTCATTTTGAAGGCCACCAAGGTTGACGGCATCTACGACTGCGATCCCGAAAAAAACAAAGACGCCAAACTATACGAACAAATAAACTACATGGACGTCATCAAGTTGCGGCTAAGGGTCATGGACACCACGGCCATTTCCCTGGCCATGGAAAACAAAATTCCGACCATAGTTTTTAACCTTCAGATAAAAGGCAACATAAAAAAGACCATTTCGGGCGAGCCGATCGGGACCTTGGTTAACGACTCGGTCTAGCCTGGGCTAGACGGAATCGTCCCCGGGTTTTGGCCAAAGCCCGAGCCCCGGCCCGTTTTTGGTCCCTTTGTCGGCCCCTTTGTCGGTTTGGCTCGCCTTAGGCAGGTTAGAGCTTGGCCGGGGTTTTAAAAAAATTCCAATCGGACAATTCGGCACTAGCTTTACCACTAACCATGGGTTATAAATATGACAGACGAACTATTTGAAGACCTTAAGGCGCGGATGGAAAAGACCTTGGAGTCCCTGGGGCGCGATTTTAAGAAACTTAGAACGGGCCGGGCCACCCCGGCGCTTTTGGATAATTTGAAGGCCAATTACTACGGGACCCCGACCCCATTGACCCAGATGGCCTCGATCACGGCCCCGGAAGCCCGGTTACTGGTCATCCAACCCTGGGACGCCTCGGCCATCTCGGAGATCGAGAAGGTCATCCTCAAAAGCGAGCTGGGCTTAACCCCCCAAAGCGACGGGAAGGTCATACGCATAAACGTCCCGCCCCTTAGCCAGGAAAGGCGCAAGGAACTTTCCAAGATGGTTAAGAAAAACGCCGAGGAGGCCAAGGTGGCCATCAGGGCCATAAGGCGCGAGGCCAACGAGACGTTAAAGGAACAAAAAAAGTCCAAGGAAATCAGCGAGGACGAATTGGCCAAGGCCGAGGTTCAGGTGCAAAAAATCACCGACGGTTACGTCGAAAAGGTTGACAAGGCCGCGGCCGCCAAGGACAAGGAGATCCTCGAGTTCTAAGGAGATTAACCAAAAACCGGCGGGCGACCAAAAACGCCGCCGGGGCGAACTTTTGAACGAAGGGGCCTATGAAACAAAATCGCCAGGGTCTAAGACCGGCCCAACTGGTGGTCATCTACGCGCTGGCCGCGATTTTGATAGTCATTAACCAAGCCGACGGCGTGGCCGGTTGGCTCGAAGACATCGGCCGCTCAGGCCAAAGCCCCGTTCACGCTTGGTTTATGGATCTGGCCGACGACGTTCGCTCGGTTTCGGATCGTAGCGGCCTTTCGACCATTTCCCGGGGCGAATCCAAGATCCTGGACGCCATGACCCCCAAATGGGAGATTGGCAATCTCGCCAAGGATCAAATCCAAGAGCTAGCCCCGGCCCAGCCCTCCTTGGACCCGGCCACCTCCAAGGCCCCGGCCCCTTCATTGGCCTTACCCCCGGCAACTTCCCCGGCGCCTTTTCAGGCGAGCTCCCCCTCCCATTTTAGCCCAGCCCCCATTAACCAAGAAATTTTAACCGAGTCAAACGCCAGCGGCCCCGACGGCCTTCTGGTCGCCTCGGCCAGGCCCGTTTCCATCTACGATACCGATCTCCAGGCCCTGGCCATTCCCCTAATGCCGGGATCGCCCCAGGCCGACCCTAATTGGGTTAGGCCGGGTTTTACAAGCGACGAGCCCATACGAAAGGTCCTTTTGACCGGGGACTCGATGATGATCGAGGGCGTCGGCCCGCCTTTGGAGCGGTATTTTAAGGCCATCGAGGGGGTCGAGGTCACCCGCAAGGGCCAATACTCAACCGGCCTGTGCCGCCTTGATTACTTTGACTGGTTTGGGTTCATGGCTCAAATTTTGGCCGAAAAAAACCCCGACCTGGTCATAATCACCTTGGGGGCCAACGATACCCAGGACATCGTCTTGGAAAACCGCAAGCGCCTCATGGTGGCCAGCGACGGCTGGAACGAAGCCTACGCCGAAAGGGTCGGCAAACTCATCGCCCTGGTTAACGAGGCCGGGGCCAGGCTGCTTTGGCTGGGCCTACCCATCATGGGCCGGGAGCCCTATAACGCCCGGGTCCAAAACATAAACCGGGTCACCAAAGAAGTTTGCGACCGGGCCGAAAACTGCCTTTTTTGGGATGCCAGTTTTTCTTTGACCGACAAAAACGGCAAATACGGCTCTTTCATGACCGTCAAGGACGGGCGTCACGTCAAAGTCCGGGCCAAGGACTCGATCCACCTAACCGACGAGGGCGGAAAACAAATGTTATCCGACCTTTTGGACCAAAGCCCCTACCTCGCGGCCCAATACCTGGAAAACCCGGCCGCCCTGACTTTTGAGCCCCCCGCGGCCGGCCAAAACCCGGCCGATGCCCCAAGCCCCGACGAACTTCTGGCCCCGGGCTTAGCCGATTTGGCCCCTTCCGAAATCGTCCTAACCGTAAACGCCGTGACCTCCGGCGGTAACGCCGCCCCGGGCTCCTGGCCGCCGGAATTGGCCCAAGCCAACCAATCGGCGAGCCCAGAGGCAAGCCAAACGGCCGCGAGCCAAACGGCCGAAAATCAGGCGGCCGCTAGCCAAGCCGCCGCGAGCCAGGCCGCCTTGGCCGCGGCGGAAAGCTCCGTGCGGTTTACCGATTACGTTCCGGGCCAGGCGCCCAGCCGGGACCAAACGCCCTTTGGGCCCTTTAAATTGGCCGAAACCCAGATTGGGCGCGCGGGGCGCGCCAAAAGCTCCTATCTCGCGGCCGTGCCCAGTAAGGCTCCCAGGGAAAAGCTCCCGGCCATCTTATTATTGCACGGCGCCGAGGGTGACCATAAGTATTACTCCAAAGGCCTGGGCCGATCCCTACTGGAAATGGCCTCCCGCTACGGGGTGATTTTTATCATGCCCGACGGCGATCCCTTCGGCTGGTACCTTGACAGTCCCCTAAAGGACGATAGCCAATTGGCCACCCACGTCATGGAGGAAGTCTTGCCCGACGCCTTGGACCGCCACCCCATTGACCCCAATCGCTTGGCCATTTCGGGCATCTCCATGGGCGGGCACGGGGCCCTTACCTTGGCCTTGAATAACCCGGGCCGCTTTAAGGCCATATCGTTACTTAGCGCCGTCATCGATTTGGAAAGCCACAAATCCAACTCCAGTCTCGATCGCTACCTGCGCCTGGCCGAGGTCCTGGGCCCCCCGGAACTGGCCAGAAACGTTTGGCGCGATCATTCGGCCTACTTTTTGACCAGGACCAAAGCCCAATCGCTGGAAAACGTGCCCATGATGATTTCCATCGGAACCTCCGACAAGCTCTGCTTGGCCGAAAACCGGCAATACGACCGACTCCTAACCGACCTTGGCCTAAAACACTACTACCTTGAGCGATCCGGCGGCCACGGCTGGGACTTTTGGAAGGCCGCCTTTCCCACCCATCTGGCCTTCCTAACCGAAAACCTCTGATACCCCATTCCCCCGCCCCATGGGCGCGCCGGCCGCGACCCCGGGCCGGCTTACCCGCCAAACGGGCGCCAAACGGCCGGTAAGGCCCCCGGGAGCCCCGGGAGCCCAGGGCCCCCTACCCCCCTAGCCGGAGGGTCAGCCGAAGAGCGCCAGGGGCCCAATTTGGGCGTTTACGGGCCGTTTTTAAAAGGGGGTGAGGTTTTCGGGGACGCGAAATTGCCTTGACCGCTCACCAACCCCCAATAAGCTTGACCTTGGGGCCGGGCGGCCGATAAACTACAAATGGGCCCCCTAAGCCGGGGCCCATAAACCGGCCCCCCCGGCCTTGGCCGTTAGCCGTTAACCAACAAACCCTGGGAATCGCGACAATTAATCCGTGGACAAACCCCCCTTTTTGGCCAACGTTGGCCTAATCACCCCAAATTTTCGGGCCGCCTGGGCTAGCCTGACGCTGGGATTCGTCACCCTGATTTTTTGCGACTTTGGGCAGATGATTATCCCCCGGTTGGTGGGCCGATCCTTTGACATCCTGGCCGAAACCCAAACCGACGACCTGGAAGCCTACGTAACCCCCATAGTCCTGATTCTCTTTTTGGCGCTTTTGGTGGCCGTTTTTAGGTATTTGTGGCGTCACCTCATTTACGGTTTTTCCCGGACATTGGAAAAGGATCTAAGGCGCCGGCTCGAAGAGAGATTTCTCGCCCTGTCCATGACCTGGCATCAGGAAAACTCCGGCGGGGACATCATGGCCCTGTCCACCAACGACATCGAGGCGGTGCGCTTGGCCGTTGGCTTTGGCTTGGTCAGTTTGGTTGACGCCGTGGTTTTGGGCCTATCGGCCCTGGGCTTCATGCTCTCGATCGATCCGTTTTTGTGCTTACTGGCCTTTATCCCCATGCCGCT